>DASWYM010000411.1:0-10847 GCA_036404975.1 Chitinophagaceae bacterium | reverse complement strand
AGCCCACTTCGCGCGGATCAGCCACCACTACCCAGACGGGCGGCCGCTGGGCCAATGCCGCCTTTACGGAAGGACACGCCATCAGTTCCATATCCGTGGAAGTGGAGGGTAAAAAGGAGACGCCCCGGTTCGGCATCACCGATACCCGTATGCAGGTATGGCTTCAGCAGCCCCTGAAGGGGGCGGGTAATAAAGCCAAACTGAACATAACCTTCGAATTCACCGTGCCGGAGTACGGTACCGACCGCATGGGGCGCCTGGATACAAAGAATGGTATGGTCTATGAAGTGGCCCAGTGGTTTCCCCGCATGGCCGTGTACGATGATATCCTGGGCTGGAACGTGCTGCCCTATATCGGGGCCGGGGAGTTCTACCTGGAGTACGGCAACTTTGACGTAAATATTACCGCTCCTGCCAACCTGGTAGTGGCCGGCTCGGGAGAACTGCTGAACGAAAAGGAAGTGCTTACTTCCGAGCAGCAGACGCGTATGAACAACGCCCGCAACAGCGACCG
Organism: Chitinophagaceae bacterium; assembly: GCA_036404975.1. GTDB lineage: Bacteria > Bacteroidota > Bacteroidia > Chitinophagales > Chitinophagaceae > Flavisolibacter. The sequence goes on along the minus strand of DASWYM010000411.1, from coordinate 10,333 downwards.
GACCGTCATGATCCGCAGTGCCGGTGAAGTGACTGACCCGAAGTCGCGTCCCACCGGATCGCTGACCTGGAAGTTCCGCATACAGAACGCCCGCGATGTGGCCTGGGCTGCTTCCAGGGCCTTTGTATGGGATGCTGCCCGCATCAACCTGCCCAGCGGTAAGAAGTCGCTGGCCATGAGCGTGTACCCCGTTGAAAGCATCAAGCCCAACGGCTGGCAGCGCAGCACCGAAATGGTGAAGGGCTCCGTCGAGCACTATTCCAAAATGTGGTATGAGTATCCTTACCCGGCAGCGGTGAACGTGGCCGGTGTGGTAGGAGGGATGGAATACCCCGGTATTGTGTTTTGCTCCTACTCCGATTCGGGGGCTTCGCTGTGGGGCGTGACCGACCACGAGTTCGGCCATACCTGGTTCCCCATGATCGTGGGCTCCAACGAGCGCAAGTACGCCTGGATGGATGAGGGCTTCACCACCTTCATCAACGGGCTGTCGACAAAAGCCTTCAACCGCGGCGAGTTTGCCCGGTTCTCCTTCTTTGGCAGCGAAGACCTGTCCAACTATATTTTCAACAAGGAGATGGATCCCATCATGACAGCTCCCGACGTTACGCAGCAGGACAACCTGGGCATCGTGGCCTACGAGAAGCCTTCCATGATGCTCAACGCCCTGCGCGAGGTGGTGCTGGGCCCTGATCGCTTTGATGCCGCCTTCCGCGAGTACATCAGCCGCTGGGCCTTCAAGCATCCCACCCCCTGGGACTTCTTCCACACGATGGAGAATGTGGCCGGTGAGGACCTTAGCTGGTTCTGGCGTGGCTGGGTGCAGAACAACTGGCAGCTGGACCAGGCGGTGAAGGGCGTAGCCTATATTGATAACGATCCGAAGAAAGGGGCCGAGATCACCATCGAGAACCGCGGGCAGATGGCCATGCCCGTACCGGTGTTCATCAAGGAAACCAACGGTAAGGTGCACCGCACTACCCTGCCCGTGGAGATCTGGCAGCGCGGCGCCGAGTGGACCTTCGTGGTTCCCACCACCAGCCGTATCGCCGACCTGGTGCTCGACCCGGAAAAGCAGCTGCCCGATGTGCACCGGAATAACAACGCCGGGAATAAGAAGGCGTTTTAACAAGCTTGCAGCCCCTATATGGCCTTATTCGTCTCTTGCTCCAGCAGCACGCAAGGTTTATAGCGGTGTTCGTGCCGGCTTAGCTTATTGAGGAGGGTAACTATGTTCTGCACCCCGATCTTCTCGCTCCATTCAAAAGGCCCGTATGGATAGGCGGTACCCAGTTTCATGGCCGTATCGATCTCATCGGCGCTGCTGACATCTTCGCTCAGGGCATAATAGGCTTCGTTGATGATGGCGCTCACCACGCGGGGCGTGACAAAGCCGGGCTCGTCGGGAACCCACTCCACCTTCTTTCCAAAGAGGGAGAAGGCCCGCTCGGCCCCTTCTTTGGCACCTTCATCGAGGTAGCTGCCTTCCACGATCTCCGTACCCAGGAACGTAGGCCAGCCGTTGATGCGTACAAAGGAAGGATCGGTTTCAGCCAGGGTATCGACCACGCTGTTGATGATCACCGTTTTTGGCAACAGCCGCTTCAGCAGCGCCAGGCGCCGGGGTTCGTTTTCAAACAGCAGGTCTACATAAATATCGGCATGGGGATAATCCGCAAACTGGTGTACATCCTGGACCCACACCAGGTCCACCCGGTTTTCCGGGGCCTGCTCGAGCAGTTCTTTCTTAAGCTCTTCCGTGCTGAGTACCACCATTTGCATAGCCGTTATTTTTTTACAAAGAAAAGAATAATGAAGAAGCTACAAGCCACAAGCTGCAAGCTACAAGCCAGAAAGAGCAATATAGTCCCCGCTGTATCCCGTTTCACCTTTCACGTTTCACTTTTACACTCATCACTCATTATTCATCACTCATTTCCTCAATTCGTGAAAATTCGTGTAATTCGTGTTATGGAAAAACAAATCATCAATACCAACAGTGCGCCGGCACCGATTGGTCCCTATAACCAGGCGACACTGGCGGCCAACCTGCTGTTCATCTCCGGCCAGATCTGCATCGATCCTTCCACGGGCCACCTGAAGAACCGTGACCTGCAGGACGAAACCCACCAGGTGATGCAGAACCTGAAGAACATCCTGCAGGAAGCCGGCATGAACTTCAGCAACGTCATGAAGACCACCATCTTCCTTACCGATATGAACAGCTTCAGCGAAGTGAACGAGATTTATGGCAAGTACTTCGAAGGCGGATTCCCTGCCCGCGAGACCGTACAGGTATCGGCCCTGCCCAAAGCGGTGAACGTGGAGATCAGTATGATTGCGATGAAATAAAGAAGCTGCAAGCCACAAGCTTCAAGCTGCAAGCAAAGATCGTGAGACGTGAAACGTGAGGGGAGAGAAGCTTCAAACTGCAAGCAGGGAGAAAAGTTGTGAGCTGTGAGCTATTAGCTGCTAGCCAGGACGGAGACGGAATATAAAGTACATTCAGATGATCTGTTTTCTTCGTACAGCGTGTTGCGTACAGCGTACAGCTTTCTTCTGGAAGCTAACAACTGGCAGATCCTCTCTTTCCTTTACCTCCGGGTCTCCTTACCGGCCCCAGGGACGGGGAGGGACCCGGAGGCTACCGCCAGCCCCATCCGGAGCATCTCCGGTGCACGCCCGGGGTCCCGCCTTAAATCACCGGAAGCGGAGCCCCCGGGCGGACCGTGAACAGAGAGAAAGCTACGAGCTGCGAGCTATTAGCTGCTAGCCATAAGGGAGACGGAATATAAAACACTTCCATATGATCTGTTCTCTTCATACAGCGTATAGCGACGGCGTGCAGCCTTTCTCTTCTCGCAGCTCACAGCTCGTAGCTCGCAGCCTATCTCCCCGTTCCCGCGATTGTTTTAACTTCAGGGTATCAACCCCCACGTATGCGATACCTATCCCTCCTGTTATTCACCCTGTTGGCCACCCTGCATTCCTTTGGCCAGGCCGTGGCCACGCCCGACAAGATCTATGGCGAACTGTTCGAGGATGTGCAGTTGAGCCGCATCTTCCCCGACAACAAGACCTTCGTGGATGCCGTTCCGCGCCGCGACCCGCAGGAGATCGTGGCCGACTACAAGGCGGTGAAGAACAACCCGGCCATTCGCTTCAGTTTAAAGCTGTTCGTGGAGGAGAACTTCATCATTCCCCAGCCACCCCTAAGCGACTACGAGTCGAAGGAAAGAGACCTGGTGAAGCATATCCAAACGCTGTGGACGGTACTGAAACGTAAGAGCGATACGGCGGTCAAGGGCAGCTCCCTGCTTCCCCTGCCCCACCCCTATATCGTGCCGGGAGGTCGCTTCCGCGAAGTGTATTACTGGGATTCCTACTTTACCATGCTGGGCCTGAAGGAAAGCGGGGAGGTGGAGACCATCGAGAACATGATCCAGAACTTTGCCTACCTGATCAACCAGTACGGGCATATTCCCAACGGCAACCGCTCCTATTACCTCAGCCGCTCGCAGCCGCCTTACTTTTCGCTCATGCTGGAGCTGCTGGCCTCCATAAAAGGGCCACAGGTGTATGCCCTTTACCAGCCGGCCCTGCAAAAGGAGTACGACTACTGGATGGATCGCACGGCGCCCACCAGGCACGTGGTGAAGATGCCCGACGGTAGTATACTCAACCGCTACTGGGACCAGTCGGGACAGCCGCGGCAGGAGTCTTACTACCAGGATTATACGCTCAGCCAAAAGGTGCCGGCGGCCCAAAGGGAGGCGCTGAACCGCCACCTGCGTTCCGGCGCCGAAAGCGGGTGGGACTTCAGCAGCCGCTGGTTCCGCGATGGCCGCAATCTTTCTACCATCCAGGTCACCCATTATGTACCCGTAGACCTGAACGCCCTCCTGTACCACCTGGAGCGCACCCTGGCGCGGGCCCATAACGAGACCGGTGACAAACTCAAGGCTACCTTCTACGACCAGCTGGCGGAGAAGCGCCGCAAGGCTATCCGGAAGTATTGCTGGTCAGCCACAAAGGGGTGGTACACCGATTACAACATCGTCACCAAAAAGCCGTCGGGCGAGCTGACCCTGGCCGGCATGCAGCCTTTCTTCCTGCGCATAGCCGACAGCGTCCAGGTAAAGAAGGCCGCCGCCGTGGTGCGGAAGCTGTTCCTGAAGCCGGGCGGTGTGGTCACCACCACAAAAACCACCGGCCAGCAGTGGGACGCCCCCAACGGCTGGGCACCGCTGGAGTGGATCACGATCACCGGCCTGGAGAACTATGGTGAGAAAGCCCTGGCCACTGAAATTGCTACCCGGTGGATCAACCTCAATAAGAAAGTATTTCTCGCTACCGGCAAGCTGATGGAAAAATACGACGTGGTGGACATCAGCAAGCCCGCCGGCGGTGGCGAGTATCCATCCCAGGACGGCTTTGGCTGGACCAATGGCGTGCTTTTGGCATTGATCAAAAAGTACGGCATTGCCGACCAGTATTAAACTATGCGAAAACTGCTGAGGCGTCATTTACAGGAACCCGTTCTACGGCTCTCCAACCGCTACTCTTCGAAACCTGACCGGCGTAGGGTATTTACCGCCCTGTCGGATTTATTAGCCAGCATCCTGGAGGGAGATAAGAAAAAGGGACTGGTCGTCCCTTTTAATATCGACACCGGTAAATACATCATCTTTTCCGACCAGCACAAAGGAGCCCTCAACGGTGCCGACGACTTTGCCGCCTGCGAGGAACGCTACCTGGCGGCCCTGGACTATTACTACCAGAACGGGTACCACCTCATCGCCCTGGGCGACTGCGAAGAGCTGTGGGAGAATACGCTCACCCCGGTGAAGAAAGCACACCGGCGCTCCTTCGAAAAGGAAGGACAGTTCCTGCCCAAGAATGCGTTTACCAAGATCTACGGCAACCACGACCTGTTCTGGTCCAACGACCCTTTTGCGCCCCTGCAGCTAAAAGACATCTACGGCATGGATGTGCCCATCTACGAAGGCGTGGTGCTGCAGACTACCGTCAAAGGGCAGCCGTTGCAGATCTTTTGCACCCATGGGCACCAGGGCGACAAAGTGAGCGACGGCAACTGGTTCAGCAAGTTCTTTATCTCGAAGATCTGGGCGCCGCTGCAGTCCTACCTGGGGATCAATCCCAACACGCCTGCTTATGACGCCAGCCTGAAGACGGTGCACAACATCCTTATGTACGAATGGAGTGTGCAGCAAAAGAACCTGCTGCTCATCACCGGCCATACCCACCAGCCGGTGTTCGAATCGCTCACCCACCTCGAGCGTCTCTACCGCCAGTTGCTCTTTGCCCGCCAGGTATCCGACAAGAGCATGGCCGATGCCCTGCAGAAGGAAATAGAAGTAAGAAAGTTCCAGCACGATACCGTTCCGGAAGAATACATCAAGCTAAAGCCCACCTATTTCAACAGCGGCTGCTGTTGCTTCAGTGATGGCGACATCAGCGGCATCGAGATCGAAGAAAACTGCCTGCGCCTGGTGGAGTGGCAGACCTGCGACGGTGACCACAAGCGCATTATCCTGGAAGAGGCAGCGCTGGATGAATTGCTGGAAGCGATACAGTGAGAAGCTGCACAACCCCTAAAGGGGAGGACCAGCGCACGAAGCCTTGACCTTGAAAGAAGCTGCAAGCTGCAAGCAGGGAGAGAAGCGGCAAGAAAGGATCGTGAGACGTGAGAGAGAAGCTGCGAGCTATGATCTTTTGCACCACCCCGGTCCCTCCCTTCGCGCTGCATGGTGTTCTCTTCGCTTGGCACTATGCGAGACTGCAGGTAGGCGAAGAGACGCTTCCTCTATTTCCAGCTAGCAGTTGGCAGCTAGTAGCTAGCAGCTTATTTCATACAGTTCCTCCCAACGCGTAGTGTATCTCTGGGAATGAAAGCTCTGCTGCATCTTCCAGTTCCGCCGGGTGCCGGCGGCGGCGAACTTCACGGCGTCGTTGCGCATGCTGAAGTTGATGTTGTCGACCATCTCCATCAGGTAGCGGCCGATGCTGCGGCCGGGCAGGAAGAGGTCACCCTGGATGGAGTCGTCGGGCACGATGCCGCTCAGCACCACGCCGGCCTTTTTATAGCCCTTTCCTTGCCGGAATAACTGCTCCGCCATATGCACGGCAGGCGTAATAAGTGCGGGGGTAAGGGAGGTGGGCTGAGGCAGGATGACATAAGAGCTGACGGTGGGGCCGTGGCGGAAGTGGTCTGCCTCGATCTTTTCCTGCGAAATAAGGAACACGCTGACCATCCCTGCCGCTCCCTGCTGCCGGCGCAGCTTCTCGGCCGCCCTTGCCGTGTAGGTGGCTACGGCCTCTTTGATGTCGGATAGCTCCGTTACTGTGCGGCCAAACATGCGGGTGGTGGCGATCATCTTCTTTTTGTCCAGTTGGTCTTTCATCTCCACGGCTTCCTCGCCCTTCAGCTCCCGGATCAGCCGCACGCCCACCACGCCGCCCAGGTGCTTGCGCACCCATTCTTCGGCAAGTTGGCGCAGGTCCCAGGCCGTGAGCACCCCCAGTGTCGCCAGCTTGCCGGCATAGCGGCTGCCCACGCCCCACACGTCGCGCACGGCCGTGGCCTGCAAGGCGCTGGTGACCTTCTCTTCGGTATCAAGCACTACCAGGCAGCCCGTCGCCTCCTTGTTCTTCTTGGCCAGGCGGTTGGCCACCTTCGCCAGGGTCTTGGTGGGAGCCACCCCGATGGATACGTCAATGCCGGTCCACTCTTTAATGGTTCTCTTTATAGTTTCGGCCAGTTCTTCCAGCTGGTCTTTGGAATAATGGTACAGGCTCAGGAAGGCCTCGTCCACCGAGTACACTTCCACGTGGTCCTCGCCCACGATCTCCTTTAGGATGTCCATCACCCGCCGGCTCATATCCCCATAAAGGCTATAATTGGATGAAAATACCTGCACACCTTTCTCCTGGATCAATGATTTTACCTGGAAATAAGGACCGCCCATAGCGATGCCCAGCCGCTTCGCCTCATCGCAGCGGGCAATAACGCAACCGTCGTTATTGCTCAGCACCACCACGGGCCGCTGGTCCAGCTCCGGCCGGAACACCTTTTCGCACGAACAGTAAAAGCTGTTGCAATCGACGATAGCACGCATGAATAATAATAATTAGAAGCCGCAAGCTGCAAGCTACAAGCTGCAAGCTTTAGCGCCCGGTAATAGAACTGCCTGAAATGGTGTGGATAAAAGCGATCAGCATGCGCTGTTCTTCTTCGATGTCCTGTAAAAGCCGGGTGCGGAGCTTTTCATCACCATAGTTGATGGCGGAGGCAATCAGCGCCTGGGTTTCCAGCTCATACGAAGAGCCCAGTGAAACTTCTATAAAGCGATTATAGTCCTTGATGCTGCTGCGGCTGCTGCCTTCTGCAATGTTGGAGGGAATGGACACTGCAGCCCGGGTCATTTGAGAGGAGAGCCCAAAGCGTTCTTCTTTCGGGAAGGATTCAATAAGTTTATAGGATTGAACAGCAATGTCCAATCCTTTCTGCCAGATATTTAACTGTTTGAAGTTCTTCATGTTTTCTTTCTAAACTACTATCTGAAGTTTACAAATCAAAGCTTGCTACTTCTCTCTCTGCTTGCAGCTTGTTGCTTGCAGCTTGTAGCTTGCAGCTTGTAGCTTGCAGCTTGCAGCTTCTCATACGGAGTGAATCGCGTACGTCACCACCCCCCAAACCCAGAAATCGGCGCCCGGATCCACGTCTATCGTCGCCAGATTGGCTCCCTCGGGCACGAGGCGCACCTTGCGGTTGTACTCCTCGTAGCGGCGGATGAGCATCTCGCCGTTGAGCACGGCAATGACCACGTTGCCGCTGCGGGGCTTCAGCGAGCGGTCCACGATGACCACATCCCCGTTGTGGATGCCCGCCCCCGTCATAGTATTGCCGTTCACCCGCATAAAGTAGGTGGCGGGCTTGTTGCGGATGAGCTGCTCGTTCAGGTCTATCCCCCTTTCGGCATAGTCGTCGGCGGCGGCACCAAAGCCCGTAGCCCGCGTCGTAGGCACATCCTGCTGCCCGTAATCCTTCGAACCCTTGTACTCGGCATAGTAGAGATCTTCCGTTTCCATAATATAGGTTTTGGTACAGCTAAATTATTTAGTAATTTCATACTAAAGAAATTAGGTTATCCACGTTTTAAAAACCAACAATATGAGTACCATATTCCAAATGCCCGGCTACCGCATCCACGACTACCGCCTGGTGATCCCCCTGCCGGAGTCGCTGCAGGACCGGGTGCAGTCCTTACGCAAAAGCCTGCACGAAAAGCACAACACCCCTTCCGGCTTTGAGCTGAAGCCCTCGCTGACGGTGCTGAAATGCCATGCCTTCGAGCGCATGGAGGCCCGCCTGGTGGAGCGCTTCCAGGAAGTGGCCATGGGCCATAACCCTTTTAAAGTGGAGCTGAGCGGCTTTGCCGCCTATCCTTCGCATACTATATATATTGATGTGCCAACGAAAAGCCCTTTTGTCGAACTGGTCAAGGGGCTGAAAAAAGCCAAGTGGCTGATGAACATCCCCGGTCATGAAGCCCACTTTATCCCCGAGCCCCACCTGCTGGTGGCCCAGCGGCTCAAGCCGATGCAGTTTATCCGCATGTGGATGGAGTTGGAGTACAGCCAGTTCAACGGCCGCTTTATGGCCGACTCCATGCTCCTGCTGCGCCGCAGCGAGCTCAACAAGCGCTACGAAGTGGTGCGCCGCATGGAGTTCCTCAGCCTGCCGCTGAATGTGAAGCAGGGGGAACTGTTCACGTAAGCCACAAGCTACAAGCCACAAGCTTCAAGCTGCAAGCAGGGAAAAAGCTGCGAGCTATGAGCTGCGAGCTGCGGGAAGAAAACCCGGACTTCAAAAGTTTTTAGCTGCCCACCCGGGGTCTCCCGCAGTGCGAGCGGAGGGGACCCCAGGCACACGAAATAAATAACCGCTAATCAGCTAATATGACAAGTAAGAACCAACGATGGAGGCGACATTATCCTCTGCTCTTATTGGCCGCCGGGCAGCTGTTCGGGATGGTACTTTGTGTAATTGACCTGTATCGCAGGCAAGCTGCCCTGCAACGGTTTACGGATGGGCACGATCCTGAATACTCGGTATCCCTTGCCGGGACCAGGAACGCAAAGGAGCATTGTCTTTTCCTGATGTCCGCCCTTCCGAATACCTGTGAGGCGGGCGCTACCGGGTTCGCAATGCCCCTCCGGTAAAGAGAGAAGCTACAAGCTGCAAGCTGGGAATGAGTGATGAGTGATCAGTGATGAGTAGGTGCCTCTATGCAGGAAAGACTTCAAAAGCTTACAAAACTTTGAAGTCTTCGTGTTTTGGTGTCTTCGTGCCCTTCGTGTAAACAGATCGCTTTAGCGATCTTCCTTATTCCGCGAAAGCCAGTTCGGGGTAGGTATAGGGCTGCATGATACCGGGCACGTTGGTGTCGGCGCCGCGGGCGGTGATCTGGCGCGAGATGGGGTAGGCATCCATGCCGGTGTCGGGACAGGGGAGGAGCATCTCCGCGATCTGCTCTTTGCTTAGCTTGGGATCGAGCCAGCGGTCCCATTGGTTCTGCGGCAGGATAACGGGCATGCGCTTCTTCACGTTGTGGATGCGTGCCATCAAGGGGTTGGCGTCGGTGGTGATGACCGAAAAGGTGCGGAACAGCTCGCCGGTTTCCTTGTCGGTCCAGTGGGAATAAAGCCCCGCAAAGGCAAATACTTCGGATTCCTTCAGGTGCACGTAGTGGGGGTATTTCTTTTTGGCGAACTCCATCCACTCGAAAAAGCCGTCGGCCAGCACGAGGCAGCGGTGGTTGGACACGTAGGTGCGGAAGGCGGGCTTTTCAAAAAGGGTTTCTGCCCGGGCGTTAAGGGTCTGGGCCCGCAGCTTAGTGGCATCCCCTTCCGACTTTACCCAGTGGGGAACCAGCCCCCAGGTATAGGCCTGCACTTTGCCGGGCGCTTCCTGGGTAATGACGGGCATGGGGGGGAAGTTGAAACCGTTGACATGGTAGACCGGCTCAAAGGGCGCCTCCCATTCGGCACCGATCATCTTCATGAGCTCTTCCTGCTTTTTGGTAAGGGAGTAGTGATAACACATAGATAGAGTTTTGAGCTTCGAGCTGCGAGTTTGAGTCGGGTAAAATCCTACCAGCTGATTTCTTCTCAACCACTCAATCGCTTATCTCAATAGCTAAAGGTACCTCTGCAAATTTCATACAATTATGCGATCAGACAAGATACAAAAAAGTGAAAAGAAGACCGACAGGATAGGAGGGGAAGGCGGCGATGCGACGCCGTACAA
>DASWYM010000410.1:0-9058 GCA_036404975.1 Chitinophagaceae bacterium | reverse complement strand
CAGCACCTTTTCCATCTTTTCCTTATCGCGGCTCAGGGTCAGACGCTCTTTCTTGGTGATGTTGTCGAAAGAACCATCACCCAGCATTTTCTCGATGCTCTGCATCTTCTTCACGCTCTTACGAACGGTGTTGAAGTTGGTGAGCATGCCACCCAGCCAACGCTCGGTTACATAAGGCATGTTCACGCGCTGAGCGCATTCGGTAACGATATCTTTAGCCTGCTTCTTAGTGCCTACGAACAGGATCTTCTTACCGCTGCGGGCGATCTGCTTCATAGCGGCTGCTGTTTCCTGCAGGGCCTCGGTAGTTTTATTGAGGTCGATGATGTGAATACCTTTCTTCTCGGCGAAGATGTAAGGCAACATCTTGGGGTTCCACTTCTTCTTCAGGTGGCCAAAGTGTACACCTGCTTCCAATAGCTGTTGTTGTAACGAAGTGTTTTGTTCCATTTTATTAGAATAAAGATTTGAATAATAAGATTAACGTTTAGAGAACTGGAAGCTTCTGCGGGCTTTCTTCTTACCGAACTTCTTACGCTCTACAGAACGGGGGTCACGACGCAGCAGGCCGGCAGCCTTCAGCGCAGGACGGAACTCAGGGTTCAGCTCCACCAGCACACGGGCAATACCCAGCATAGCGGCTTCAGCCTGGCCTTTCACCCCACCACCGGTAGCGTTGATCTTTACGTCGTAACGATCAGTAGCCTCAACGGTTTGCAGCGGGCGGATCACCTGGTTTTGCAGGTACACCAGCGGGAAATAGGTTTTGAAATCTTTATCGTTTACAGTGATGTTGCCGGTGCCTTTGGCGATAAACACACGGGTTACAGCTTCTTTACGGCGACCAACACTATTTTTTTGCTTTTCCATTTATTGTTGTGTTAGGAAGATTAAGAATTGAATTTCAGCTCCTGGGGTTGCTGGGCAGTGTGGGGGTGCTGGTCTCCGGCATACACAAATAACTTCTTGTACATCTGGCGGCCCAGGCGGTTCTTGGGTAACATACCCTTCACAGCTCTTTCGATGATCACTTCCGGACGGCGCTTCAGCAGGTCCTTGGCGATTTCTTCTTTACGGCCGCCGGGATAACCAGAGTAGCGGTCGTAAACTTTCTCTTCCATCTTGTTTCCGGTCAGTTTCACTTTGTCTACGTTGGTAACGATGACGTAATCGCCACAATCAACGTGAGGGGTGTAGTATGCCTTGTTTTTACCGCGAAGGATCGCAGCGATTCTGGCAGACATACGTCCCACGGTTTGATTGGTACCGTCGACAACGTACCATTTGCGTTGTACGGTAGCCGCATTGGCATGCTTGGTTGTAAAATGTAATTTGCTCATGATTGTTTGTTTGTCCCACCGCCATCCCGGTGGCTTTTAAAAATTGAGGCGCGAAGATACGCCCATTCCCTCCGCTTCACCAAAGAAATAGATGCCTATTTTTACAGACACCTTTGTAACTGACTGATATACAATAATATTTTTGACAGGTTTTAGAATTACTTAACAGCATAATCACCTAAAACAAAGGTTTATAGTCTATGGATCAAAGCGTGCCGCTGTCAAGACAAGGCCTAAAAGTACCAAAACAGCCCCCCAATAAACCTGGAGGAACCTTGAACCCCTAACTCATCACTTACCATTCACCACTCAACAGTTTGCCGTAACTTCCCCTCACTTATAATTGTTGATAATACATGGAAGAAGCAATACAACCGCTTGGACGCACCACTTTTGGCGATCCTAAGAATGCCGGCAGGGTGATGCCGGAGGCAGAAGCCCTGCAGTTTCTGAACGACTGGGTGGAAAACGAGCGCCTGCGCCTGCACATGAAACAGGTGGCGGCCGTCATGAAAGCCTGGGCCCTGGAACGCGAAGACCTGACAGAAGAAGAAGCCTACAAGTGGTGGCTCGCCGGACTGCTCCACGACGCCGACTGGGATAAATATCCCAATGACCACTGCCGTATCATTATCGAGGAACTGGAAAGGCGAGAGATCGACCCGGCTGTTATCCGGTGCATTGCCTCCCACGGCCCGCGGCATTTTGGCGTGGAGCCCCAAAGCAGGATGGACCACATGATCTATGCCTTCGACGAGCTGTCGGGCTTTATTCATGCTGCCGCCCTTATCCGGCCCACCCGCTATGAGGGCATGGATGTCAAAAGCGTGCAGAAGAAACTGAAGACTCCTGCCTTTGCCGCCCAGGTAAGTCGCGAAGATATTACCGACGCCCTGAGCAGGGTAGGTTATAATCAGGAGGAGATCATCGACTTCATCATCCAGCACCAAAAGAATATTTCTTAACCGTTTTATGAAACCTAAAAGGCAGCCGTTAAGCTGCCTTTTAGGTTAGATGCGGTGTTCTACTATTTATTGCTCAGGAACTTTTTAGCAATCTCATCATAAATAAGAATCAATTCGTTCGACTGCCCCTTTTCATCAAAGATCTTCTCCCAGGTATTCAGGGGTTCCCAGATGCAAGTGCCTTTACCCCTGCTATTGGGTAGATTGAAGACAATGTCAGCAACTTCCCGCTTCAGCTGCGAGTACTCCACCAGGATCACATCGCCGTAGCGATTACTCAGGTCAGTAAGGTTGTTCTCCAGGTCGCTCAGTGTGCCGTGCCATTTAGGGTAATACGACTGGCCGATCACATCAAAGGGCACGTTGCGCTTGCGCATTTCCTCCACGAAGAACACCGACTCGTCGTTCTGCCCGCCCAGGGCCACGTGCAGCATCATCTGTATGGAAGGATCCACCGAAAGCACCGCTTCCGTTCCGGCTTTGATCAACTGGGCCAGGCTGTCGAGGTGGCGCACATGCCCCTCGGGCCAAATGATACCATGGTTGATCTCGTTACCTACCTGCACCATGTCGGGCGTAGTGCCCTGGGCTTTCAGCGCCCGGATGACTGAGCGGGTATACTTGTATAGGCTGTCCTTCAGCACCGGGAACGATAACCCTTTCCACGCCGAGGGCTTGTATTGCTTCTCGGGATCAGCCCAATAGTCGCTGTAGTGAAAGTCCAGCAGCAGCTTCATTCCGGCGGCCTTTACCCTCTTGGCCATCTGCAAGGTATGGTTCATATCGCAGAATCCTTCCTTGGGCGAGTAGCCGCTGTCGGCTGCCGGGTTATGAAAGAGGCGCAGGCGTACATAATTAAACCCATGGTCTTTCAGGATCTGAACGGCATCTTTCTGCACGCCCTTGTCCTGGAACTTTATACCCCGGGCTTCCAGCTGCGGCAGGAAGGAGATGTCGGCACCCAGCATCTTGTCCACTGGCTTTTTCTTGTAGCCTTTTACCGGTGCCGTGCTCACCGCCTGGTAGGACGAGATGGAATGAATGCCCGTAGCGCCGGATTGCAGCCCCTCTGACTGCGCCTCGAACTTGATGATGCTTTCCGCTTTGCCGGCCTTCAGGATCACCTGGGCCTTGCCATTAAAGAGGCGGCGCTGCCAGGCACTGTCGCTGGAGAACTTATCCGGCTCGTGCGAACTGGGATCACCATTGCCTACGCCGATGATCTTTGCCTCCCCGGTCCAGCGGAAACGGATAAGGTTGGAGGCATCGGGCACTTCCCTGCCCTGCCGGTCCACCACGCTCACGTTGATCACGGTAGCATCCTGCCCGTCGGCATAAATGGTGGTCTTGTAGGGTGTGATCACCACCTCGTAAGGCTCGCCGGTGGTTTCAATCTTTTTCGTCAGCTTTCTGCCCTTCTTGTAGGCTATGGCTTCCAGCGTGCCGGGCTGATAAGGAACACTCCACTTCAGGTGGCGGTTGCGCGGCATAGCCTTGCGTCCAAGGCTCTTACCATTGAGGAACAGTTCCACGTTGTCAGCATTGGTGTTCACCCACACATCTACAGGCTGCCCTTCCTTGTCCTTCCAGTTCCAGTGCGGGGAAATGTGGAGCACGTCCTTATCGGTCCACCACGACTGGTAGTAGTAGTAAATATTCTTCGGGAAGCCGCATACGTCCAAGATGCCAAAGTGGGAGTTGATATTGGGCCACTGGTAGGGCGTGGGTTCGCCGCGGTAGTCAAAGCCGGTCCATACATAGCCTCCCAGCCAGTAGTCGTTCACCGCGGCCAGGGTCCACCACTCTTCGGCCGTGCTGGCCCACCAGGGTGAAGTGATGTCCTGGTCGGGCACATAGGCCCGCACCGTGTCTTTCGTGTAAATACCGCGGGTGGTTACTGTGCTCCCCATCTCCGTACCGATGATCGGCTGGTCAGGATGGTCACGGTGGTAATCCGCGACGGCAGAATCACGATAGTTAAAGCCCCGCACCGGGATCACTTCATTCACACCTTGGAACACATTGGGCAGATCGGCAGCATAAGTACTCGTGCGGGTAGGATCCAACTCTTGTTGCTTCGCCAGCAAAGTTTGGGCTATACGCCTGCCCGTGGCGGTTCTCTGTATCCATCCTTCCTCGTTACCTATAGACCACATAAACACCGACGGGTGATTGCGGTCGCGGCGCAGGATACGCTCAAACTGGTCTATATATTCGGGCGATGAGTTCAGCAGGCGCTGCTCGTCCATCACCAGCATGCCCAGGCTGTCGCAGGCATCCAGCAGTTCGGGCGTAGGTGCGTTGTGGGAGGCGCGGTAGGAGTTGGAGCCGAGGTCCTTCAGCAGGCGCACGCGGTAGTACTGCAAATAGTCCGGCAGGGCACTGCCCACACCCGCATGATCCTGGTGGTTGTTAGTGCCTTTCAGCTTTACGTGCTTCCCGTTGAGGAACACACCATTGGGCTTGATGTCAATGGTGCGGATACCAAAGCGGTGCTTCACGCTGTCCACCACTTTACCTCCCTGCTTCACTACTGACACTACGCGGTACAGGTAAGGATCTTCCAGCGACCACAGGCGCGGCGCCGTCACTACCAGTTTCTGCCTGGAGGTCTTCTTTTCATTGACGGCCAGGGACAGGGGGTGTTCCGTCGTGCGGGCGATCACCTTGCCATTGCGGTCGGTTAGATAAGCCTGTACAGTTCGGGCCGATGCAGAAAGGCCATTGTTCTCCACCGTGGTTTCAATGTTCACGGTAGCCATATTCCCTTTCACCCTACTAAAGACAAACACGCCATCGGTAGCAATATGTGTATTGGGATAGCTATTGAGCCACACGTGTCGGTAGATCCCCGCGCCCTCATAAAACCAGCCTTCGTACTGTGAAGCATCGGCACGCACAGTGAGCACGTTATCACGGTCGTAGTTGAGGTAGTCGGTAATGTCGTAAGTCTCCCCTACGTAGCCGCTCTCGTTGTTGCCCAGGTAAAAGCCGTTCACCCATATATTGGCGTCGCGGAAGATGCCGTCAAAGGTCACAGAAAAGCGGCGTCCCGAATCACTGCGCGGGATGGTAAAGTGCTTGCGGTACCAGCCTATGCTGGTCTCCGGGAATAGCCCACCCACGGGCTTGTAGCCGTGCGACTGCACGTCAAAGGAAGGCGAGTTTACAAACGGCAGTTCCACTGCCCAGTCGTGCGGCAGGTTCAGCCGCCGCCAGCCGCTGTCGTTGAAATTAGTACCTAGCGCCGTACCGGTAGTAGCCCCCGACTTGGCAAAGATATTGGCCACGCCGTAGTTGAAATCCTTTGCCGGGTCGGCAGCATGCCCGAAGTGGAAGCGCCAGTTCTCGTCAAAGTTGATGCGCTGGCGCACATTCACCTGCGCTTCGGCTCCTGTGAGGCAGCCGGTTAGAATAAGAAGCGTAATCAGCTTTTTCATTGCGTTAGTTATCTCCATAGTACGTTATCGCTCCCGTTGGGAAGATTTGATCTCTTTAATAGTCAGGTTAAGATGAGAGTAAGAACGCACCACACGTTCTGCCTCATAAAATAGGTAGCAGGCTGGGGCGGAACATAAAAGTAGGCCTGTCGTCCCAACCAGTCCATGACGTCGGTCAGCTATCTTCCCTGCAATTGCACTGACTCCACCACGATCTCCCTCGGCCGGGTAGCTTCGGCTGCCCTAAATAAGATCTCCAGCTTCTCCACCTCGCTTAACCTGAATGCAGTGGCGGCGGCCGGCTGGAACCACAGGGGCAGGAAACCCGGGTAAGGCCTCGGCAGCAGCAGCATCGAGTCGGGCACCAGCAAGGCCAGCGGGATCTCCACCGGTCGCAGGACGCTGTCTAATAGGATTGTAGCCGCAAAGGCCTGTGCATCCTTTGTAATAAGGGCTACGCGCACGCTCATCGTGTCGCCCGTACTCGACCGGGCCCTCACCACCAGGCGGTCGAAAGCAGCCGTATCAACGGGTCGGCTTTGCAGCTTGTCCCCCACATAGTGGTGCCAGCCCATCACCTGCCCGGCGCCGGGGTTCGACATCGCGATCCTTTGCACCAGCTGGTTCGGCTGGCCCGCCGTCAGGTAGCTTACCGTATTGGTGCGCCAGTCGGGATTGTACAGCGTGAGGTCCTGCCGGTCAGTGGTCGGGTTGAACAATACCAGCGGTGTGTGTTTTGTGACCACGAAAGTTTGCCAACTCTCGTTCACAAAGGCGTCCCACGCATAGGGATCGCCCCGGTGCCCACCGGGAAAAACAAAGAAGGCGCCGTTGCGCTTCTGGATGATCATGCGGTAGTTTATCGCCCCGGGAGTTGCCATATCGGCCGGCACTACGGCCTCGTACTCATATGGCGACACCCGCCGCAGGGGAACGGTCTTCCACAGGTTCGCCGAGTGGCGCAGCTCCACGGAGAAATTGTCGGCGGAGTCCACGCCCACCATCGTAGCCCGGATAGTAAACGCCCGGCCGGGCGACACTTCGCTGGAGGGCTCATGAGCTACAAAAGGTTCCGTTTGGGTTGGCCTTGGGGCCACGAACTCCGTTAGCTTTAGTACCCCAACCGCTGTGGGCCTTGCCAGCAGGCGGCTTTCCTTATCGCGGGTGCGCACCAGGTAAGTACCCGGCTGTATGAGGAAAGCCCCGTTATTGGCCGTGGCCTTATAAGTGTTGCCTTCGTTGAGCGCCGATACGCTGAAGTCAGTACCCAGTTGCGGCAGGGCAATCTGCATTCTATGCGTCTGCCAGTGGATGCGTGTCACCTCTTTTCGTGGGGAAGCCCGCTCAAAGGGGTCGCGGATGTGCACCGCGTCGGGCATCACTTCCAGGCGCCACACTCCTTCTTCGATGCGATCAAGAAAGTAAGCGCCCCTTCCTCCATAGCTGACGAGTGGCGAAGAGCCCACACCGGCCACGTGCAACAGGCGCGCAGGATTAAGTGGACGCGTAGTGGTGGTATTGGAGTAATAGAACTCCTGGCCTGAATTCATCTCGCTCAGGTCGTTGCGATAGCTCACGCGGAACGTCTCGAACACCGTATCAGCAGGAAATGCCCCATAGCTCTTGCCCCGCGGCACGGTCCGGAAAACCTTACCGGCGATCAGCAGGCTGATGGCCTTCGAAGGCGTATAGGCCAGGTTCAGGTAGTGAGTCTGGTACTCGGTATTGCCATAAGCGGTAGCCAGCGGGTCATAGGCAAACTGGGTAGCCCATTGAAAACCCGCCGTGCGAAAGCTACGCGCCATCGCCGGGTACAGATACGACTGGACCACATCGCCTGCATCAAACTCGTACACCATGCGGGCCTTGTTGCGGTAGGCCGCCAGGCTGTCACCAAAGGGAATCCGGTAGTTGTCTATGTTAGGCAGGTAGTTGCCCCTTTGCGAGCGGTTGGCCACCAGCCCCGTGGGGTACCACTGGAAGCTCACTCCGTCAATGGGCGCTGCGGCCACCACCCCGGCATAGGATGGCGACTCGCTGATATTGTAAAAGACAGGCTTGGTCCAGCCGCTACCTTTCACTGCCGCCACCATACGGGATATATAAGTCGCCGCCCCTTCGCGGGGACCGGTATGCACCGGCTCGTTGTTGATCTCCAGCGCCACGATATCGGAGTCCTTGCCGTAGGAAAGCTTTGTAAAAGGATTGACATGCTTCAGCAGTTGCTGCAAGTAAGTTTCCTGTGCCTTAATGGCTGCCTCGGTCACCAGCACCTGCTGCTTGTTCCACTTCGAAGAGAAGGAACCAGTATGAAGATCCCGCTCGGGGTAGCCCGAACCCCAGAAGGCCAGGGGGGTAAGGAAGATCTTGATCTTTCGTTCCTTCAGCCGCGCCACTAAGTAGTCGAAGAGGCGCAGGTGTTCGTTCACTTTCAGGTTGCCCAGCGTATCGGTGATCTCCGTGTCCCAAACGTGCACCCTGAAGGCATCCACGCCGAGGCGGGCAAAGTGGTAAACATCATTGTCGATAGCCTTTTCCAGGTCAGCCTTTAGGGCTTGGTGCGAGCGGTAGCCATAGGCAAAGGGCACTGTATAGTTCACACCAAAGAATGCAGCCTCGTTGTTGTTGCGCGTCCAGCGCAGCACACCGCTTTTGTCCACGTATACAGGATTGGAACGATTCACTACGGGCGCCGGCGCGGCCTTTCTTTTCTGGGCCTGCCCGGTGATGGAGAGCAGCACGGTAAAGGGTAACAGTATAAAAGGGATCAGTTGTTTCATAGCACACTATTCAAGCGTTATTAAATCCTATCCGTCTAAGATAGCCCTTACGAAGTTCTTTCATTTGATCTGCACGGCCAACTACCCCGGGTCTATGTGGGTCTTCAAAGGTCTATGTTTCCTATTTCTTCCTCTTTGGGGTCTATGAATGAGTGATGAGTGGTGAGTGATGAGTAGGCTGCCTCTTTGGGTCGCTTCAGTTGTTCCCTTAAGGCATCAGCGCAATCCTTGCAAAATCTGCATAATCCGTCGTAAAAATCTGCGTAATCCCCGATAAAAAAAGCCGCCCCTTGCGGAGCGGCTTGCAATTTAAAGTAATATCCTTAGTTCATCTTAATAGTGTAAGACCAGTTACCTCCATAAGTTAAATTCAAGGTAACCGTATAATTGCCCGCGGCAGCAATGGGAATATTGTCGCCGCCTGGCTCAAGGGTTTTATCGTTGCCCTTATCCCCTAAGTTAATGTCCCAGCCATCATTTGCTCGGAACTTGATCTCTCCTGCTGTAAGATTTAAAGTTACGGTCCAGGCACC
>DASWYM010000409.1:0-7948 GCA_036404975.1 Chitinophagaceae bacterium | reverse complement strand
AAGGCATTATCACCATTGCGTCTCGTTCCCTGACCAGTAGTCAGGTCGGTATTGGTGGCCGCAAAGTGCAGGGCAAACTCGGAACCGGCAGCCGGGATAGCCCTGTTCTGCTGGTCTACCTGGAAACGTACACCAAAGATCACTTCATTGTAGGCACTGCTTTCTTTAGAAATATCAAACAGGTCACCATAGTTGTTCAGGAGTGTATATTCTCCACTATTGATTACTTCATCAGCATACAATACTGCATTTTGATATTCCGCTGTAGCATCCTGTCCCTTCAGCGCCTTCTGGTTGCCGTAAGTCAGGTAAGCTTGCGCCAGGATAGCCTGGGCGGCTCCCTTAGAAGCACGTCCCAGCTTATCACCCTGCAGCTTGTTGAACAGGGGCAGGCGATCCGATGCACTTTTCAGGTCGGTAAATATCTGGGCATACACTTCATCTATGGTATTACGGGGCAGGTAAAAATCACTGTTCAAAGTAACGGCCTCGGTTCTGATGGGTATACCACCGTATAAGCGCACCAGGTAATAATGAGAGAAGGCCCTGATGAACTCGGCTTCGCCGCGGGCAGTGGACTCAAAAGCGCTGTCCAGTTCCAGGCGGTCCAGTGTGGCCAGGACCTCGTTGGCACTGGCTACGGTTCCATGAAGGCTGTTCCAGAAAGGAGTAGTGTGGGAATCAGTGAAAATCTTGCTGCTGTAGGATCCGAATATAGAGCCGGATTCAGAAAAGATATCATCCGCCGCCAGGAAATACATCGTTGACCCTTCGTATTTAAAGGCAGAACCGTCATTGAACCTCGAATACAGGCCCATAAGTAAGGCGTCCACATCGTCTGCATTTTTAATGAGCCTGGGGCCCGGCGTGTCTTTTATTTCCTCCTTCAGACAGGAAGTGGTGCCCACCAGGACCACAGACATCAGTATAAGTAAATATTTATAGGTTGACTTCATTTTACTCAGTTTATTCGGTTAGAAAGTAACATTTACACCACCGGAAATAGTACGGGGCTGAGGTAGGGTTCCAAAATCCACCCCGCTGTTGATGGAGTTATGACCAAAAGAGTTTACGTTCGGATCGTAACCTGTGTAGTCGGTCAGGGTGTATAGGTTGGTACCCGACACAAATACCTTCAGGGCATCGATCTTCGAGCGGCGTGGCATCTTGAAATTATAACTCAGGTTAACGGCCTGCAATCGTACAAAAGAAGCATCTTCCACCATCCAATCCGGGAAGCGCTGGCTCAGGCGGATCGGCTCGGTATTCACCCTGGGGTATTTGTTGCTGGTTCCTTCACCATGCCACCTGTTATCCCAATAATCCTGCAGCAGGTTGTAGTTTCCCCTGGTGCTACCGGCACCGACGATCCAACGGTTCAGATGGAGCAGTTCATTTCCGTAGCTGCCAAAGATGGTCACACGCAGGGCAAAACCTTTATACGACACACCAGTGTTGAAACCATAGGTAAAGTCGGGATTAGGATTGCCAATAATAGTTTTATCCGCCGCAGTAATCGAACCATCACCGTTCACATCCACCCACCTAACATCACCAGGCTTTGCATTGGGGTCGATGATGTTTCCGTTTTTATCCTTATTGGTATTTATCTCTTCCTGGGTCTGGTAAACACCTTCGGTTTTGTAACCCCAGAACATAGAGATGGGATATCCTACCTTTGCCACCTGCACCGGCTGACTCAGCAGCACATCACCACCGGCAAAATAGCCACGGCCATAGATCATTTCCGAAGGTCCCATATCCAGCACTTTGTTATCTACGAAGGAAATGTTAGCGCCGGCATCCCACTTTACTTTGCTGCCTCTCAGGATGTCAAAGTTGGCTTCTATGTCAATACCCTCATTTTCCAGTTTACCGATGTTGGTATAATAGTTACCATAACCGGCTGACCCGGGAAGCGACATATTAATCAACAGGTCGGTTGTGGTTTTGCGGTAGGCATCCACCGTCAGGGTGATGCGGTCTCTCAGGAAACCAAAATCAGCACCTACGTTGATCTGCTCGGTAGTCTCCCAGCCCAGGGTCGGGTTGTCGAAGTCCGAAGTAATATAGCTGGGCATAATGGTGCTTCCCAATACCACGTAATTCACGCCATAGTTGGCCTGGGTGGCACCAATGGCAATGCTCTCGTTTCCGGCCAGACCCCAGCTACCTCTTAACTTGAACAGGGAAATGTTTTTGGAAAGACCATCAAAGAACTTTTCCTGCGACACGTTCCAGCCCAGACCCACAGAGGGAAACAAGTGCCACTTGTTGCCATCGGCCAGGCGGGTAGCCCCATCGTAGCGGCCGGTCAGCGTCAGGATATAGCGCTTGTCATAAGCATAGTTCAGGCGGGTAAGTGCAGAAGCAAGGGCCCTGTCACGCTCCGGGTTATAGAAGCGACCAGGGTTAGCCGCGGTGGCAAAGTTGTTGTAACCAAGGGCATTGGATGGGAACGTCATGGCGTTCACGCTTGTTTCGGCGTTCTTCCAGGTCTGGTACGAAAAACCACCCACCATATTTACGGAGTGTTTCTTTACGAACACTTTGCTAAAGGTCAGGATGTTATCCACCAGGGCGTTGACGTTCTCCTGGGTAGCCTGGGTAGCAGAACCGCCGGGAGCCGAGTTACCGATAAAGGTTCCGGTGGGGTAATACACCTTACGCAGAGAGGACAAGGTGTTTACACCCGCCTTCAGCATATAGGTGAAATTCTTGTTGAACTTGTATTCAGCCGTCAGGTTCGAAATAAGGGTACGGATCTGAGTTTTATCTTTTACCAGCTCGGTAACCAGCAGGGGGTTGTTGGCAAAGTTTTCGTCTACCTCGCCATCTTCATTATACGGTGTGCGCAAAGGGTTATACGAAAGGGCACCCATAACTGCCGAAGAACCCAGGATACCGGTCCAGTTGGACTGCTGACCGTAATCCCTGTTGGACAGCGAAATGTAGTTACGCATGCCAACGGTCAGTTTATCGTTTACTTCTCTTTCGAAATTAAACCTCAGTCCATACCGATTGAAGGCAGCTTTCCGGATAATGCTTTTTTGATCAGAATAGTTACCGGATAATAAATACCTGTTCCTGGCGTCCCTTCCTGAAATAGAGACCTGGTGATCCTGCGACAAAGCCTCCCGATAGATCACATCTTGCCAGTCGACATTGGGCGCCGAGTACAGGGAATCAATTTCATGCAGAGAGTACGTACCACCAGCTTCTCCCAGCTTAGAGGAGTCACCGCCATCATTCAAATAAGCTTCGTTGCGATAATGGGCATAATTTGCCGAGCTCAAGGTTTTAATCTTCTTTGGCAGTTGGCCTACATCGAAACGATTCGAATAGGTCACTTTATCCTTTCCGGCGCGGCCTGACTTGGTGGTGATCAGCACTACCCCGTTTGCACCGCGGGAACCATAAATAGCGATCGAAGAGGCATCTTTTAAGATCTCCATGGAGGCAATGTCGTTCGGGTTGATACCGGCCAGGGGATCGGAAGGAGGAATATCCAGGCCGCCATCCACACCAATCCCTGCCATTGTGGCACCCAGACCAGTTTCGATGGGCTGCCCGTCGATAACGATCAGGGGCTGGTTATTACCCGTCACCGAGGTCTTACCCCGGATATTGAAGGTGATACCCGAACCCGGCTCACCGGTGTTGGTTATGATCTGCACACCGGCTACCCTACCCTGGAGGGCTTCGGGCACTGACACCACTTTGTTTTCCTGGTCTTCCAGTTTTACCTGGCTGATGGAGCCCGCCAGGTCACTCTTTTTCAGCTTACCGTAGGCGACCACCACCACTTCATCCATGTTGGACACCGACGTTTCCATCTGGATATCAAGCTGGGTGCGGTTCCGAACGGCAATCTCCTGCTTTTTGTAGCTAAGGTGCGAGATCACCAGTACGGAATTGGGATTCACCGCCAGCAGGAACTCGCCCTTCTCGTTGCTGACAGTACCCACATTCTTACCCTTTACATTAACACTTACCCCGGGTACAGGGCCACCCTCCTTGTCCGTAATGGTTCCACGCACCAGGAAGTCAGACTGATTGGCCTGCGCCAGCACGAGGGTCGTGGAAAAGAGGGTTAGAAAGATCAGAAGCACAAGGTTCTTTAGACGACAAGAACCAATGAAAGACCGGGAAAGAGGTCCAAAAGCAGAATGGCTTTGTTTCATTTTTCTTTTTTAGCAGTTAAACAATCGTTTTTCAGTGTTAGGGGATACTGAATTTGTAAAACGAGGCGTTAAAATATCTGGGACCAATTTACACCTCGATTCACTATGAGGCCTGTCACAAATGTATGCGAGTGTGTAAAATTTGTATCAACATGGCCTGGAGGTAACATTAATACGCATATGATAAGTGTTTACCCCTAATAACCAGTTCAAACCCGTAGTTATTTGCGGAAGATCAACGCAATTGTCTTCACTGAGATGATTTAGAATATTATAGGTAAGGGAACCGCCTGTCCGGATCCATATAATTATATATAGGTCGCAGTACCAGTCCCCAGTAGAAAAAGAGAAGCTACCGGGCAGGAAATGGTATTCCGGTCGGATAAGCATCCCCATTTCCCATCGGACCTCCCGCAGGCTGAACCGTTCCTGAACCGCTGTTGAACCGCTCCTGAACCGTTGCTGAACCGCTGCTATAAGGAGCGGATGAGGGGCGGTTGAGGTGCGGAGTAGATATGGAACAGATAAGGCCTAAATAAGGCGCAGAGTGCCCTTTGCCCTGTAAAAAACAGGAAGCATCCTTCATTCTAACATCACTGGCCCTACCCTTTCCGGTCTTTTTACAGCGGTTATTGTCCGTAGTTCCCGGTGCACCAGGTCCAGCCTATTACTGTCCGGGACACGCTTTCCAGCCAGCCTGAAACAAATTTTGTAGGAGGTGCGACAAAAATGCTAATAGGGCTCAGGGGCTTGTTCTATATTGCCTTTTTAATGTTTCTGACTGTAATGGGAAAAGGATTGCTTGAACGCCTAATATCACCAAATGGATATCCCCCTGCGCACTGCGCCCGGTGGCATCTACACTCCCTGTCACTTTGGCCGGAAAGGCACGCACCGGCAGTAGGATGCCTTGTGGAGAAAAACCATTGCCTTTCCCCTGGTGCAAGCTTTTTCTCCATCCCTTTCCTTAGCCAATGGTTTTGTTCACCAGGATCCGGGTCCGGCAGACCCGGGAGCCAGCATACGTTCATCCACAATAAATCTTTTCGATCATGATGCATTCGATTTTCCAGCCCTTGGGCTTGCTTTCGCTGACACTGGGCGCCTTGCTTCTTTCCGGTCCTTCGTGTACGCCTGCCGCAAAGGCCCATAAAGAATCCGCCAAACCTTATAACGTTATTTACATACTGGCCGACGACCTTGGCTATAGCGAGTTGGGCAGCTATGGCAACACCTTCAACGAGACGCCCAACCTGGATAAAATGGCCGCTGAAGGCGTTCGATTCACTAATTGCTATGCCTCGGCCCCGGTGTGTTCGCCCTACAGGGCGGCCCTGATGACGGGAAAGTTTCCCGCCCGCCTGGGTATAACCGATTACCTGCGTCCTAATGCCGGGCAACACCTCGACACGGCCGACATCACCCTGGCCGAGATGTTCCGCAACCACGGCTACCGGACCGGTATCGTGGGCAAGTGGCACCTTTCCGGC
Organism: Chitinophagaceae bacterium; assembly: GCA_036404975.1. Classification (GTDB taxonomy): domain Bacteria; phylum Bacteroidota; class Bacteroidia; order Chitinophagales; family Chitinophagaceae; genus Flavisolibacter. The sequence goes on along the minus strand of DASWYM010000409.1, from coordinate 2,274 downwards.
TACGTGAAAGCCGGTGCCCCCGAAGTGACGCCACCCGAAATGCATGGTTTCGACGAAGTGATCGTAAGCGAAAACGAAGGCATTGGCGAGGGCACCTACTTTCACCCCTATCATTTCAACAAAGACATTAAAAAGAAGCTGCCGGGGGAAAAGGAATTCATTACCGAGCGGCAGAATGCCGAAGCGCTGGAATTTATCGACCGCAATAAGAACCAGCCCTTCTTCCTGTATCTAAGTCACTATGCCGTGCACACCACCCTACACGGAAAGCCTGCCCTGGTGGATCATTTCCGCCAAAAGCCGGGCGCCGGCACCAGTGCCCCCTCTCAAAACAATGCCGGAAACGACCCTTATAAGAAATGGCCGGCCGACTATAAGGCAAAGACCAACAACCCGCACCTGGCGGCTCAACTCTTTACCATCGATGAAGGCGTCGGCGCCATCATGACTAAACTGAAAGAGCTGGGTATCGATCGAAATACCATTGTCATTTTCACCTCCGACAACGGCGGCGAGATCAACGTGACCACTAATGCCCCGCTGCGCGGTGGCAAGAGCATGCTGTACGAAGGCGGCGTGCGCGAGCCGCTGCTTATATGGAACCCGGTTTTGTTTCCCAAAGGTGCCGTGGCTACGACACCAGTGGCCAACTACGACTTCTACCCTACCCTTATGGAGCTGACCGGCGCTCCCGCCAACGGTCAACAGGTGGATGGCGTGTCGCTGGCACCCCTCCTGAAGAACCCTTCGGCCCCGGTACCTGAACGTACCTTCTACTGGCACTACCCACTGGACAAGCCACACTTCCTTGGTGGCCGATCGGCCGGCAGCATCCGCAAGGGCGACTGGAAGCTCATTGAGTTCTTTGACGACGGCCATAAAGAGCTCTTTAACCTTAAAGAAGATCCCGGCGAGCAGAACGACCTGGCACAGAAGAACAGGGCCAAAGTAGCCGAACTGGAAAAAGAACTGGCCGCCTGGCGTAAGAGCGTAGGTGCCCAACAGGAAACGGCAAAGACCCAGTAAACCCTATTTAAACGATCAGACGCCTATACAACACTATTGAATCCCTGTTATGAAAAAAACATTCAGCCTTTATGTTTTCCTGATGCTTTGCTCCATGGTGGTGCAGGCGCAGAAAACCTTTACTAACCCCCTGCTGCCCTCCGGAGCTGACCCCTGGTGCTATTATAAGGATGGCTACTATTATTACACCAATACTACCCGCGGGAATATCACCCTGTGGAAAACCAACAACATTGCCAACCTGGCCACGGCTGAAAAGAAGGTTGTCTTTGATCCGCCGAAAGGTACCATGTATTCCAATGCTTTGTGGGCCCCGGAGCTCCACTTCCTGGATGGGAAGTGGTACATCTATTTTGCCGCCGATGGCGGGCAGAACAAAGACCACCGCATGTGGGTGCTGGAGAACGCCTCGCGCGACCCGCTGCGGGGAGAATGGATCATGAAAGGCAAGCTTATCACCCCCCAGGATAAGTGGAGCATTGACGGCACGGTGTACGACCACCAGGGCCAGCTGTACTTTTTCTGGAGCGGCTGGGAAGGCGACGTGAACGGCGAGCAGGCCATTTATGCTGCCAAAATGAAAAACCCCTGGACCATCGATGGCGACAGGGTAAGACTTTCCCGCTCTACCTATGAGTGGGAGCAGCACGGCACCACGAAAAACCCCAACGATGTGCCCCACGTAAACGTAAACGAGGGTCCCCAGATCCTGCGCAACGGCGACAAGCTGTTTTTGATTTATTCGGCCAGTGGCTGCTGGACTGATCACTATTCACTAGGTATGCTCTCCACTACAGTAGACAAGAACCTGATGGATAGTGCCGCCTGGACTAAAGCCCCCCAGCCGGTCTTTAAGCAATCGCCGCAAAATGGCGTGTATGGCAGCGGACACAACTCGTTCTTCAAGTCTCCCGATGGAAAAGAAGACTGGATCCTATACCACGCCAACAGCCAGCCCGGGCAGGGTTGCGGCAAGTTCCGTTCGCCACGGGCACAGAAGTTCACCTGGAACGCCGATGGCACGCCCAACTTTGGCGAGCCTGTCAGAGAAAATGTACCACTGGCAGTTCCTGGAGCCCCTAAGAAAAGAAAGGCGGTACCGGCTAAGCCCTGATCGTTTGGATCCACGGCTACCGATTATTGAAATAGATAAAATGACGCATAAATTAATACCGGTACTGACCCCGACCATACCATCAACCAGTTTGAACCATTACGTTATTTAACCTCAAAAACAATAAACATGAA
>DASWYM010000408.1:0-2893 GCA_036404975.1 Chitinophagaceae bacterium | reverse complement strand
GGGTGCTTCGGCCCTCATGCAGGGGCTGGCCGACGGCTACTTTGTCATTCCGTATACGATCGGTAACTACCTGGCCGACGATATCCGTACAAAGTCTATTCCTACCGATCACCCCGCCTTCGAGGAAGCCGAGCGCAGCGTGCGCGAGCGTATCGAAAAGCTGATGTCGATCAAGGGCACGCAAACCGTGGAAAGCATGCACAAGCGCTTAGGAAAGATCATGTGGGACAAGTGCGGTATGGCACGTAATGCCCAGGGCCTGCAGGAAGCCATCCAGGAGATCCGCCAGCTGCGCGAAGAGTTCTGGAGCGACATCCGCATACCCGGAAGCATCAACGAGTTCAACCCCGAACTGGATAAGGCCAACCGGGTTGCCGACTTCATGGAACTGGGTGAGTTGATGTGTATCGACGCCCTGCACCGCGGGGAAAGCTGCGGCGGTCACTTCCGCGAAGAGCACCAGACCGAGGAAGGCGAGGCCCTGCGTCATGACGAAGAGTTCATGTACGTAGCCGCCTGGCAATTCCAGCCCGGTGAGCAATGGACACTGCACAAGGAGTCCCTGGTATACGATGTCGTTAAACCATCGCAACGTTCTTACAAATAGTTATTAATCCACAATAGGTTTATCCGAATGGAACACTATAATATGAATCTCACACTCAGGGTGTGGAGACAAGCCAACAGAGACAGCAAGGGTGATTTCGTTAACTACGAAGTAAAGGACATCTCTTCCGAAATGTCCTTCCTGGAAATGTTCGACGTCCTCAACGAGCGCCTCGTGCGCGAGGGACAGGATCCCATCGCCTTCGACCACGACTGCCGCGAAGGTATCTGCGGTATGTGCTCGATGCATATCAACGGCCGCCCGCACGGACCCTGGCATGCCACCACCACCTGCCAGCTCCACATGCGCGCTTTCAAAGACGGCGACACCATCACCGTAGAGCCCTGGAGAGCTCAGGCTTTCCCGGTGATTAAGGACCTGGCTACCGATCGCAATGCCTTTGACCGCATCGTTCAGGCCGGCGGCTTTGTATCGGTTAATACCGGTAATGCCGTAGACGGTAACGCTATCCCGGTAGAGAAGGACAAGGCCGATGCTTCGTTTGCCGCCGCCTCCTGTATTGCCTGCGGTGCCTGCGTAGCGGCCTGTAAGAACGCTTCTGCCTCCCTGTTTACCGCTGCCAAGGTGGCCCACCTCGGCCTGCTGCCCCAGGGTGCTCCCGAACGCAAGAACCGTGTGCTGAGCATGGTGGCCCAGATGGACAAGGAAGGCTTTGGGTCCTGCACCTTCACCGGCGCCTGCGAAGCGGTGTGTCCCAAGGAGATCTCCATTACCAATATCTCCCGCATGCACAAGGATTACCTGGCTGCAGGGCTGTCCGCAGAGAAGTAAAACGATTCAAAATCAACCATATAAGCCCCGCCAGGGGCTTTTTTTATGCAACCAAAGCCGCCCCGGGCCGTCTCTTTAGGAGATAAACATTGCCCGAAACAATAAAAAGCCTCATTTTTACGCTTCCTGAGAAACCTTTACTATTGAAGTTACTGCGCCGGATACTGCTTATATGGGTCTTGCTGGCTGTTGCACTGGTGGGCAAGGCTCAAATAACAGCGCCCGCAGCCCCGGCCACCAACTTCCGGATAAAGGTTCTTCCTGTAACCGCCGACAGCATCCTCCTCGACACGGTGAGCATCATTCCCGGCACGTTTGTCACCCCCATGCTCGACACCTCGTTCTACCGGGTCGATTACCTGCGCTCCATCCTCTACTGGCGCCTGAAGCCGCAGCTGCATAGCTTTATGGTCACCTACCGGGTCTTTCCCTACCGCTTTGGGGCCGTTACCCAGCGACTGAGCTACGACAGCGTGGTGAACTTTTTTTACTCGAAACCCTTCGACTTCAATGCCACCACCAACGGAGCCTCCCGCAGCATGATCGACTTTGGCAACCTGCAATACAACGGGAGCTTTGGGCGGGGGATCTCCTTCGGCAACAACCAGGACGCGGTGGTGAACTCCAACTTCCAGCTCCAGCTGAGTGGGATGCTCGGTGACTCCATCGAACTGGCGGCCGCTATTACCGATAACAATATTCCCATCCAGCCCGACGGCACCACCCAACAGCTCAACGAGTTCGACCAGGTGTTCCTTCAGTTTAAAAAGAAGGACTGGCAGTTGAACCTGGGCGATATCGACCTGCGTCAAAACAACCTGTACTTTTTGAACTTCTACAAGCGACTGGAAGGGATATCGTTCCAGACCACCAACAAGCTTTCACCTTCGCTGCAGTCCACCACCCTGGTGAGCGGCTCCATAGCAAAGGGTAAGTTCACCCGCAACGTGTTCGAAGGGCTGGAAGGAAACCAGGGCCCATACCGCCTGCGGGGGGCCAACAACGAATTTTTCTTTATCGTGCTGGCCGGCACCGAAAGGGTGTTCCTCGATGGCGAACTGTTGCAACGGGGCGACGATGCCGACTACGTGATCAACTACAACACTGCCGAAGTGACCTTTACGCCGCGGCGCATGATCACCAAGGACTCGCGTATCCAGATCGAGTTTGAATATGCCGACCGCAATTACCTCAACTCGAACCTCTATGCCAGCCAGGAAGTGGCCATCAGCAACAAGGTCAAGATCCGCATCGGGGCCTTCCAGAACAGCGATGCCCGCAATTCGCAGATCAACCAAACCCTCGACGACCGGCAGAAGGAGTTTCTCAACAACATCGGCGACAGCGTCAACCAGGCCTATTATCCCACCGTAGGTCTCGATTCCTTCTCGCGCGACCGGATCCTGTATGAAAAGATCTATGTGAACAACGGCTCGAATACCGACTCTTTTTACCGCTATTCCACCGACTCCCTTACGGCCCGCTACTCGCTTT
>DASWYM010000407.1:0-10099 GCA_036404975.1 Chitinophagaceae bacterium | reverse complement strand
ATATGCTGCTGCTGAAGGAAGACCAGGTGCGCCAGAAGGTGGATAATATTGCCATCAAGGTGGGCGAAGAGCTTGCTGTGTACAAAGGGTCACCCGCGCCCCAGGGGCTGAAGCCGTTCCAGGGGTTGGATGATGAGTTCTCCTTCGAGTTTTCGAAGCCTTATAATGTGGCCCAGCGCTTCACGGCCAAGGAGCTTTACGATAAGATCCGCCTCGCTTTTATCGCCCAGAAGATGGAGGACATTCCATTTGAGTTTGCCCTGATGTCATCGAACCGGGGTGTGCTGCAAAAGGAGCGCAATTCCAACAACTTTGAAGTGTGGTATAGCGATACGGTGAACCATTTTGCTACTCACTACCCACTCATCCCTCCCAGCGGCTCGGCCGCCGAGAACCTCAGTGCCGACGAGTGGCTGATCATCGTGGTGCCCAACCTGAAGAATATCGTGTATGAAAGCTTGCAGACGCGCATTATCATAGCGGTGCTCTTTACCCTCATTATTTTTTCGGCCTTCTTCCTGACGGTGCGTACCATGCTACGCCAGAAGAAGCTCAGCGAAATCCGCAACGACTTTATCAACAACATGACCCATGAGTTTAAGACGCCCATTGCCACCATCTCCTTGGCCGTGGATGCGTTGCGGAACATAAAAGTGCAGCAGGACCCCAAAAAGATGACCTATTTCAGCGACATTATTAAGGAAGAGAACCAGCGTATGAACCGACAGGTGGAAACCATCCTGAAATCAGCCCTTATGGATCGCCAGGAGGTGCAGCTGAACCTAAAGCCCCTGAACGCGCACCAGATCATCAACGACGTGGCGGACAACTTCATGCTGCGCCTGCAGGAAAAGCAGGGTGGCCTGGAGCTGAACCTAAAGGCCGACAATGACCTGATTAAGGCCGACGAGGTGCACTTCTCAAACCTGGTAAACAACCTGATGGACAATGCAGTCAAATACTCGAAGGAGAACGTGCCCCCCAAGATCAGCATCTCTACCTCTTCGGACAATAAGAAGTTTATCTTTCGCATCGAGGATAATGGTATTGGTATGAGCCGCGAAACAGTAAAGCGCATCTTTGAAAAGTTCTACCGTGCCCACACCGGCAACATCCATAATGTAAAGGGCTTTGGCCTGGGGCTAAGCTACGTAAAGACCGTGGTGGAAGGCCACAACGGGCACATCAAAGCGGACAGTACATTGGGCAAGGGCAGCTGCTTTACAATCGATCTTCCTCTTAACGATGCATGACAGATTGCTTGGTTCAAAGTTTAAGGTTTCATATATAAAGTTGTGTGATCCTGCAATCTATTGAGCGGAACTAACATTTTTGCGCCACAGCAGGCTGCTGTCGCCATAGCTAAGGAAGCGGTAGTTGTGTGTGAGCGCATGGTCATATACTTTTTTCCACTCTTCCCCAATGAAGGCTGCTACCAGCAGCAACAGGGTTGAGCGGGGCTGATGGAAATTGGTCACCAGGGCCTTGGCGGATTTAAAGTGGTAGCCCGGCACGATTATCAGGCTCGTGCGGCAGTGGAGGGTATGTTCCCCTTTTGCTTCTAAGTGATTCAACAAGGCCTGCAGGCTTGCTTTATAGGTTACCCCCTTTGCTTCCAGGTCGTAGGCTTCCCACTGCTCCAGGGTAAAGTCGGTGTGTCCTTCCTTTAGTTTTACTCCCAGCCAGTGCAGGCTTTCGAGGGTGCGCAGCGAAGTGGTGCCCACGGCTATAATAGTTTCGGCGTTCAGCAGGGCCCTTAGGGTGTCGGCTTCTACCAGGAAGCTTTCTGCGTGCATGGCATGTTCACCAATGCTTTCTGCTTTGACAGGCTTAAAAGTGCCCGCGCCCACATGAAGGGTAACGTAGTGGGGATGAATATTCTTTTGAGCCAGGCTGTCGAATACGCTTTTGGTGAAATGCAGGGCAGCCGTAGGAGCGGCCACTGAACCTTCGTGTTCGGCAAAGATCGTTTGGTAGCGGGTGGCGTCTTCTTCCTCTGCTTTTCTTTTTATATAAGGAGGCAGGGGGATGGCACCCGCATGGTGGAGCACCTCAGCAAACGCATGATGGGAGGTCCAGTCGAACTCTATAATAAAGCTGTCTACTTCTTTACTTATATAATGAGCGCTCAGGGTAACCTCTTCGCCATCGATTAGTACCTTCTTGTGCAAGGCCTGTCCTTTTTTCCATTTGGAAGCACCGCCAATAAGGCAAAGCCATTGCACCCTACCGGTGGTGACGGCCATGGAGGCTGCCACGTCGCGGGGATCCCAGGGCTCAAGGCAGAAGATCTCGATAATAGCGCCGGTTTCTTTCTGGAAAAAGACCCTGGCCTCGATGACTTTGGTATTGTTTAAGACCAAGGTGGCGGAAAGTGGGAGGAAATCGGGTAAATGGGAGAATATCTCGTCTTTTATTGACCCATCCCAAACCAACAAGTGGGAAGCATCCCGGCTTACCAAAGGGTGCTCTGCGATCTTTTCCTGTGGTAACTCGTAATTATACTCGTCTATGAGTATGTTTTTGTATTGACTTTCCATGCGGCTAACTGCTGCAATTTAGGGTTATAAACAAGGTTGCTATACATATCCACATTTTGCTATTCATTATCCACACCTGATTCACATGCAATAGTCAAATGAAAAATTTATTTACCGTGAAACATAGTGAAATCAAGTGTTTTTACCTCTTTATGGATGTGGATAATTAAAAGCCCTTCCACCGGGTTTCAAAAAGTGGTAAAAAGTGTTATTTTGTGTCAACTAATAGCAATTAATCCCAAAATACTATGGCCATAAGCTTTCTTGGTGAATACGAAGCGACCCTTGACGCCAAGGGACGTTTTCTATTACCAGCAGGCTTCAAGCGCCAACTTCCGGAGGGTGAAAGTACGCGATTTGTGATAAACAGGGGGTTTGAAAAGTGCCTGAGTTTATATCCAATGCAAAGCTGGCAGCCACTTTACGATCAGATCAGTTCACTCAACGACTTCGATCCAAAGGTGCGCGAGTTCAGGCGTTACTTCCTGAATGGTGCCATCGAGGTGGAGCCGGACACCGCCGGGAGGATTTTGATTCCGCAGAACCTGAAGGATTATGCAGGCTTAGGTAAGGACTTGGTTCTTGCCGCTGCGGTAAACAAGATCGAGATATGGGATAAGGAAAAATACCAGAAGTTCTTTGAATCCTATTCACCGGATGACTTTAGTTCATTGGCGCAATCGGTGATGGTGCAAAAAGTGGGGATTTAAGTGATGAAAGAGAAAAGTGTTGCAGGAGGGGCGTCTGATTACCACGTGCCGGTGTTGCTCCGCGAGGTCATCGAAAACCTGGATATCAAGCCGGATGGGATATACGTGGACTGCACCTTTGGTGGTGGCGGTCACAGCCGAGCCATCCTGGAGCGACTGAGTGAAGAGGGGAGATTGATAGCCTTTGACCAGGACGAGGATGCCAGGCGCAACCTGCCCAATGATAGCCGGGTGCTGTTTGTGCCGCACAACTTTCGTCACCTGAAGCGCTTTTTGCAGCTGCACGGTATTGCGGAGGTTGATGGGCTGTTGGCAGACCTGGGCGTAAGCAGTCACCAGTTTGATGAAGCGGAGCGGGGGTTTTCTACCCGTTTTGATGCACAGCTGGATATGCGGATGGACCAGCGCCAGGAAAAGACTGCCATGCAGGTGTTGAACACTTACCCGGAGGCTCAGTTGCACAAGCTCTTTGAGCGGTACGGAGAGGTGACCAATTCGAAAACCCTGGCCCGGACCATTGTGGAGGCGCGCAAGGTGGCGCCGCTTCAAACCATCAGTGGCTTCAAAGATGCGGTGGCCTCCATTGTAAAGGGCAACCCGAATAAATACTTTGCCCAGGTGTTCCAGGCGCTGCGCATCGAAGTGAATGACGAGATGGGGGCGCTGAAAGAGTTGCTCCAGCAGGTGCCCGATGTGTTGAAGCGTGGAGGAAGGGCGGCGATCATTACGTTCCATTCCCTAGAAGATCGGTTGGTAAAGACATTCTTTAAGAATGGCGCTTTTGAAGAAGAGTATAATCCCTTTGAAATGACCAAAGTGGTGAATCCTTTGAAACTGATTAGCAAAAAGCCGATTGAGGCGAGTGCGGAAGAGACAAAAAGAAATCCACGGTCACGCAGTGCCAAGCTGCGGGTGGCCGAAAAGATATGACTGAGTAGAAAATCAGGATATCTGTTGATAAACTTTAAAGCTGAAGCTGATAGATGGAAACAATAAAACGAGACAAAGAATTGCGTTTTCACTGGAAGCGTTTGTTGAACTATCAATCAATCGTAAAGCAAATTCCCTTCTTTCTGTTTTTGGCAGCCCTGGCTGTGGTATATATCTATAATGGTCACCTGGCAGACAAAACCATCAGGGCGATTAGCCGGACAGAGCGGGATTTAAAGGAGCTGCAGTATGAATACAAAACCGTCAAGGGTGATGTATTGTTTCGTAGTAAGCAAAGTGAGTTGAAAGAGGCGGTGGAGCCCTTGGGATTGAAAGAGCTGACTGCGGCGCCGGTAGTATTAATAGACAGTAGTAATAAAGAGTAATAAAAAGAATACCATTAACCTAAAAAACGAAAACGCTGGAAATTAAACGCGACATATTGTGGAGAGTGTACCTGAGCTTCATCGGCGTGGTGCTGTTGAGCCTGGTAGTGCTGGGTCGTGCCTTTTACATTCAGCGCGTGGAGGGAGAACACTGGCGCAGCCTGTCAGACAGCATGCACCAGAAGTTCCAGGAACTGGATGCCGAAAGGGGCACCATCTATAGCGAAGACGGCCAGATGCTGAGCACGTCTATTCCTTTTTTTGATATCTATATGGATTTCGGGGCTGAAGGCCTTCGCGATAAGGACGGTAAGCGTTTTAAGGAAAATGTTGACTCTTTCTCACTGGCTCTCGCCAGCTTCTTCGGAGGTAAATCGGCTTCTGAATACAAGAAAGACCTGAAGCTAGCCTACATAGAAAAGAACCGCTATTACCTCCTGAAAAAAGGACTTTCCTTCGAGCAGTACAAAGAATTCCGCCAGTTCCCCCTGGTTAAGTTGGGCAGAAACAAAAGCGGGGTCATTGCCGAAGTAAAATCCAAGCGTCTTAATCCTTTTGGAATCCTGGCTAAAAGGACTATTGGCCTGGCTCGGGAAAATGCCCAGAATGTCGGACTGGAGCGGACGTATGACACTTTACTTAAAGGAACTACCGGTAAGCGCCTGGTGCGCTTTATAGCGGGTGGGGCAGCCGTGCCGATCGAAGGCTATGAGATCGACCCGGAGAACGGCAAGGACGTAATCACTACGCTGGACATCAACATACAGGATATTGCCGAGAATGCCCTGATGAAGATGATGGTGCAGAGCGAAGCACAGAACGGTACCTGCATTGTGATGGAAATCAAGACCGGCAAGATCAAGGCTATAGCCAACTTGGGCAGAACCTCCGCTGGCAATTACGAAGAGAACTTAAACTACGCACTGCATACCACTGAACCCGGCTCTACGATCAAACTGGCTACTCTGCTGGCGGTGCTCGACGAGGGCTCCAGCCGGGTGACTGACCGGGTAGAAGTAGGAACGGCCGGCCGCCAGTACGTGGGTGTACGGAATGTCACCGATGCAGAGCACTCACCAAAGGCAGTTTTAACAGTAAAAGAGGCCTTTGCCCACAGCTCGAATGTGGGCATGGCCAAACTGGCATATAAAGCCTTTGCGAACAATCCCGACAAATTCAAAAGCTACCTGCATCGTTACCACTTGGATAAAAGAACTGGCATTGGCCTGGTGGGCGAGGAAGCGCCCCTGTTGCCTCGCTGGAAGCGCAACAAGGAAGGCCTGCACGCCATGCTGACCATGAGCTTTGGTTATGCTATCGAGGTGAGCCCGCTGCATACCCTGATGCTGTACAACGCGGTGGCCAATGAGGGCAAGATGATGCGTCCTTACCTGGTGAGCAGCATCAAGAGCAACGGGGTAGTGGTAAAAGAAATTGAGCCCGAGGTAATTGAAGAGCAGATTGCTAAACCGGCAACCATAAAGGCCGCCCGCCAGAGCATGGAAGCCGTGGTGACCGAAGGAACGGCAAAAGCAGTTTTTGTAGATACTCCCTTCCCCGTAGCGGGTAAGACCGGTACAGCACACGTAGCGGGTGGTGACGTGAAATATTATCATGGTGTCTACCAGGCATCGTTTGCTGGCTATTTCCCGGCCGATAAGCCTGAATATAGTTGCGTGGTGGTGATCAAGACCCGTCCGCATGCAGCCATTCACTATGGCGGACAACTGGCAGCCCCCGTGTTTAAGGAAGTAGCAACCAAGCTGTACGCCATGTATGTACAAAGAAAGCAGTTGACACCAGTGCAACTGCCGCCAGACAGTTCCTATAATGCTTATGCCGGTTATGCACAGGATGTAAAGAAAGTGCTGGAGCAAATGAGCGTAGGCTACCGGGATTCCTCACGCAAGAGTAACTGGACTACTGTGTCGAATAATTTAAATATGCCGGTAGTAAAAGCGGCTGCCGTAGGAAAGAAAGTGGTGCCCGATGTACGGAACATGACGCTGAAAGATGCGCTCTATGTGCTGGAGAACCTGGGCCTGAAAGTAAGTGCAAAGGGGCGTGGAAAGGTAGTGGCGCAGGATATTGCAGCCGGTTCGCCCGTTCAAAAAAATCAAACGATAACCTTGTTGCTGGATTAATGAAGAAACTATCGGACATATTATATAAGGTGCCTTTAACCGCAGTGACCGGGAATACGGATGTAGCGGTGGGGGATATCCAGATCGACTCGCGTAAAGTGGGCCAGAGTAGCCTCTTTATTGCGGTAAAGGGAGTGGTAGTGGATGGACACCAGTTTATAGGAAAAGCCATAGAGCAGGGTGCTACCGCTGTGCTGTGTGAAGAGATGCCTACGGAAAAGAAGGATGGTGTACACTACATACAGGTAAAGAACAGTTCGGAAGCGGCAGGGCAGATTGCGCACAACTTCTACGGGCAGCCTTCGCTGCACCTGAAGCTGGTGGGTGTAACAGGTACGAACGGAAAGACTACCGTGGCTACCCTGTTGTACAAGCTCTTTGAATGCCTGGGTTATAAGTCAGGCTTGGTGAGCACAGTGGAGAATATGATCGCCGGTCGAGTGATTCCTTCCACGCATACGACGCCGGACCCTATTCGCCTGAATGAACTGCTGAAACAGATGGTGGACGAAGGTTGTACGCATGCGTTTATGGAAGTAAGCTCGCATGCCGTACACCAAAGCCGTATTGGCGGACTGGAGTTTGCCGGGGCACTGTTTACCAACATTTCCCACGACCACCTGGATTACCACGGTACTTTTGATGAGTATATAAAGGCGAAAAAAGGCTTCTTTGATGGCCTGTCGTCTTCTGCCTTTGCTATCACCAATGCCGATGATAAAAGAGGTATGGTAATGCTGCAGAACACGGCAGCTAAAAAGTACAGCTATAGCCTGCGTACGGTGGCTGATTTTAAGGGCAAAATCCTGGAGAACATCCTAAGCGGGCTGGTGATGACAATAAATGACCAGGAAGTGCATTTCCGCCTCATCGGTGAGTTCAATGCCTATAACCTGCTGGCCGTGTATGGTGCAGCTGTGTTGATGGGCGAGGATAAGAGCCAGGTGTTGCAATGCTTGAGTAATTCTACGGGTGCGGAAGGAAGGTTTGATTACACCATCTCTTCAAAAGACCGCGTCATTGGAATCGTGGATTATGCCCACACGCCTGATGCACTGGTCAATGTGCTTTCGACCATCAAGCGCCTAAAGAAAGGCTATGAGCAGGTAATTACGGTGGTGGGCTGTGGTGGCGACCGGGATAAGACCAAGCGTCCGGTAATGGGTGAAGTGGCTTGCGAGCATAGCGATAAGGTCATCTTTACTTCCGATAACCCGCGCTCGGAAGATCCGCTGGAGATTCTGGCGGATATGGAGAGGGGACTCAGCACGGCAGCGCGCCGCAAATATGTGACGATTGCTGACCGCAAGCAGGCCATCAAGACCGCGGTGAGTATGGCCGGCCCGGAAGATATTGTGCTGATTGCAGGCAAGGGTCACGAGAAGTACCAGGAGATAAAAGGGGTGAAACATCACTTCGATGATAAAGAGGTGCTGAAAGAGATGTTTCAGTTACTGGATAAATAATTATATAACGCAACAGGAAAAACAACATGCTTTATCACTTATTTGAATGGTTTAGAACGGAAGGGCTCCAGTTTCCTGGTGTTTCCCTTTTCCAGTTCATCACCTTCAGGGTGCTGATAGCAGTCCTCCTGTCGCTTTTCATTACTACGGTATATGGCAAGCGCCTGATCAATTTCCTGCGCCGCAAGCAAATAGGTGAGTCGGTACGAGAGCTGGGTCTGGCAGGAGAGCAGCAGAAGAAAGGAACGCCAACTATGGGAGGTATCATCATTATCCTGGCGATACTGATCCCGACCTTATTATTAGCGAACCTGGAGAAGGTCTATATCCGCCTGATGATCATCAGCACCATCTGGCTGGGGATTATTGGATTCATTGACGACTACCTGAAGCTGCGGGCAAAGAAGCTGGCGCAGAGCCAGGGCGTGAACTATAAGAAAGGCGATAGCGATGGATTGGCCGGCTGGTTTAAAGTGTTTGGACAGGTTGGACTGGGCGTGATCATCGGCGCTACACTTTACTTCAACAACAACGTGAAGACCTGGCGAGAGTACCAGGGCACTCCCACTTCAGCCAACACGGAAGTGTTCGAGCGCCAGGTGAACAACAGGACGAAGTACTTCGTGGAAGCCAAGGACCCTATTACCACCATTCCCTTTGTAAAAGGACATGAGTTTAACTATTCAAAGCTGCTGCCGGAATCTTTACGAGACTATACCTGGGTGCTGTATATCCTGATCGTGATCTTTATAATCACGGCGGTATCGAACGGTTCGAACATCACAGATGGTCTCGATGGTTTGGCTACGGGAACGTCGGCATTGATAGGAGTGTGCCTGGGCATCTTTGCATATGCGAGCGGTAACCTGCTCTTTGCCGATTACCTCAACATCATGTATATCCCTAACCTGGGCGAGTTGTCCATTTTTATTGGAGCCATGATCGGAGCCTGTGTGGGCTTTCTCTGGTACAACTCCTATCCCGCGCAGGTGTTTATGGGGGATACGGGAAGCCTGACGCTGGGCGGTATCATTGCGGCCCTGGCTATTATTGTACACAAAGAATTACTGATCCCCATCTTCTGCGGAGTGTTCCTGGTAGAGAACCTGAGTGTAATGCTGCAGGTGGGGTATTTCAAGTATACCAAAAGAAAGTATGGTGAAGGACGGCGCATCTTCCTGATGAGTCCGCTGCACCACCATTACCAGAAGAAAGGATATCATGAGTCGAAGATTGTAACGAGGTTCTGGATCATCACCGTCCTGTTAGTTGTGTTCTCGGTGGTGACCCTGAAACTTAGGTAAGACCAGGGGAAAGATTTTCAAAACCATCCGTTCGTACACTATAAAAAAGATGAGTAAACGATTGGTCATATTAGGAGGAGGAGAGAGCGGCGTAGGTGCGGCTCTGCTGGCGAAACAGAAAGGCAATGACGTAGTATTGTTTGATGAAGGCTCTTTGAAAGAAGGTTATCGTAACGAACTGCTGCAGGCTCAGGTTGAGTTTGTGGAAGGCCGGGTAGACGAGGCGGTACTGCTCTCGGCAGATGAGGTGGTGAAAAGCCCCGGTATCCCTGAGAAAAACGAGTGGGTAAAAAAGCTGCGCGCCAAAGGTGTGCCGGTGATCAGTGAGATTGAGCTGGCCTACCGCTACAAGGGCGGCAGCAAGATCATTGCCATTACAGGCAGCAACGGCAAGTCGACCACTACGGCACTGATATATCACATTTGCCGCCATGCGGGGCTGGATTGCGCGCTGGTGGGCAACATCGGTTATTCATTTGCCAGGCAGGTGGCTGAAGATCCCAAGCCGCTGTACGTGGCTGAGATCAGTTCGTTCCAGTTGGATGATATAGTAGGGTTCCGGCCTGATACGGCAGTGCTGCTCAATATTACCGAAGATCACCTGGACCGATACGACTAT
>DASWYM010000406.1:0-12749 GCA_036404975.1 Chitinophagaceae bacterium | reverse complement strand
CTGGAGCTTATAGACATCGATGCCTTTATAGTTCACCTTCAGGGGCTCTTCCTCGATCACCTTCCACTTCGCCAGGTCTTCCATGGTGATGAGGCCTCCCTGCTCTTTGGAGCCGCGTACAAACTCCCTGGCGATATCGCCTTTGTAAAAGCGGTCATAGGCTGACATGATCGCTTCCTTACGGCTCTTGCCCTTCTTCAGGGCCGCACGTTCGGCCTCTACCATCCGGGTGAGGGTTTGCAACAAGTCTTTCTGCACAAAGAGCTCCCCGGCTTCGGGGGCTTCGCGTTTTTCGCCCTCATGGGTGAGGAACACCTTACGGCTGTAGGGCCATTGTTTGATCCGGTCCTTGCCGCGCTCGATGCTGTTGGCGGTCTGGGCATCGATGGGGTAGCCGGCGGCCATCTGCATGGCGGGCGCCAGCACCTGCTCCAGGCTCAGGGTGCCGTAGTGGGCCAGCATATACAGGAGCCCACCGGGAGTGCCAGGGGTGGTGGCGGCCAGCGGTCCGTACTCAGGCGGGAAGTTGTAGCCTTTGCTTTTAAAGAACTGGGGTGTGGCACCCGTAGGGGCAACACCCATAGCATTGATAGCGATTACCTTTTTGGTTTTTGGATTATAGATGAGCGCCTGCGTTTCGCCGCCCCAGCTCAGCACATCCCACATGGTGCAGGTGGCCGCCAGCATGGCACAGGCAGCGTCCACGGCATTGCCGCCCTTTTGGAAGATGTCCGCGCCCGCCGTAGCCGCCAGGGGCTTGCCGGTAATGGCCATCCAGTTCTTTCCATGGAGCGGCGGCTTTTGGGTTTGCTGCGAAAAGGAGAGCACGCCCGTCAGCAGGCAGGCTAAAGTCAGCAGGTATTTCATGTGCATTGTATTAGGTGCTTAAAGATAGCTATAGTTTATAGTCGATGGTCCATGGTCCATAGTCCATAGAAGGGAGGTGGCAAAAGGCACAGTTTTTTCTTCCTTTCTTGTAGAAAAAGCAGAGTATGAGCCAGGCATTTGTACGCGAAAGTGACGAGCAGTGGCTGCACGAAGTGGCCCCCACCCTCAACGCCCTGATCGTCTACCTCACCCGCGAGAACAACGGCATCCGTGTCTATGAGCAAAAGAACTATCTACATCCCAGGACCGGCCGCGAGGTGCACGTCATGAGCAACGGGCTTTCCTACGCCAAAGACGACGAGGGGAAGTGGTTTGTGGAGTACTAGGAAAAGGAATTTGGGATTAGGAATTAGGAATTAGGTTTTGAATCACCGGGAGCCTTCCTAATTCCCAATTCCTAATTCCTAACTCCTCTTATGGGAGCGCCACCTTCAATATCGTTCCCCGGCCTTTGCCGCCTTCGTTGGAGATGAAGAGCTCGCCCGCCTCGTTGAAGTCCATGCCTTCGGGCTGGGGAAAGTCTTTGCCCTTCAGCTTGTAGAGGTGTGCGGGATTGCCCGAAGCATTCATTACCAGCATCTTGGGCTTGGCGCCTTCCAGCACGTACAGCTCCCCGGTAGAGGGATGCATTGCCAGGTCGGAAGGCTGGATGACGTCTTCTTTTTTCTTGCCGGCCGTATTGCCGAATACCGGGTCGCCCAGTTCGATCCTGTACGCCGGTGCCTTATCCAGCTTTTGGCTCTGCAGGTTGAAGGCATAGATGCCTTTATAATCAGCTCCGCCGCTTTCCCGGCCCTTGATGGCCAGCAGCAGGCGGTTGTTCTTTTTATCATAAGCGAGGCCCTCTACATCCTGCGAGCGGGTAAGGCCGGTGATGTGCCTAGTCACTTTGGGCTTTCCCGCGGTGTAGTTCTCTATTTCATAAAGCACCCCATCGGCCCTGATCACCCAGGCAGAAGAGCCGACCACCGCAATGCCTTCATAGTCGCCGGGACCGGCGAAGGGAACCTGCCGGGTGATCTTCCGGCTGCCTAGGTTGTAGATAAAGATCCTGCCCTCTTCGTCCTGCACACTGGCCACTTCTTCAGCCCCGCTAAAGGCAATGCCGGAGATCTCTACCAATTCGCCCGGGAGTTCCCACCGTTCCTGTACACGCAACTCTGCCGCGCCGGCATCCTCCTCCTTGCCCTTTTCGTCCTTGCCTTTTTTCTTTTTCTTGTCGCCATCAAACGCTCCCTCCAACGAGGCAGTTGCAGCTTCCCTGGTGCCGGACACCGCTTGTATATCGGTCCAGAAAAAGAACAGGGTAAGGCCTATCGCTGCTACTACCAGCAGCCCAATCAACACTTTGTTCATGTCCTTAATTTTTTGGTGAAGTCCCCAGGGTAGGATACATGGTCGAACAAAGATGGTGCCCGTGGACAGGGGCTTTGTGCCCGAAAGCGGAAACGGGTGAAGGGTGGCGCGTCGGTACAATAACCGGCTACCAGAACGGGTAACAAGGGCCTCAGCTTACTTCGGCCACTTCGAGCCAGTAAGTAAAAAAGTGCTCGATCTTCCTCCGCGTACCGCCACTGGTGAAAGGCTTGGTCACAAACGTGCTGGCGCCATGACGGTAGCACTCCGTGACATAATTGGGGGCTGCCGACTCGCTGAGGATGATGACGGGTATATGGCAGTAGCGCGCATCGCCTTTAAGTGACTTCAACACCTCCACACCATTGTCGGGGCTACTGTTGTAATCGACCAGGATAATGGCCGGAGGCTCATGGGTACCGAGGTAAGAAAGCACTTCATCACTTTGGGTTAGGAACTTTATAGGTACGCTCACCCCGATGTCCTGCAGGGTTTGCTGCGTCAGGAAGCGATCATCGGGATCATCTTCCATCATCAGGATATAGCGGTTGGAGGTTGTCATGGCTAAGGTGTTTGACCGCCAAAGGTATTAAGTATTTCCGCCCTTTTGCCCTGTCCCTGCCTTTATTAGGTATACTCCCGACTCATCACTCATAACTCATCATTCATCTCTGCATGGCACAGTATTTTGGCCTCCAGGGCTTTAGCGGAATAAACGATAAGTATGACATCCAACCATAACCCTGTAGAAGAGGCCAACGTTATCCTGATCGGCGCCGGGATCATGAGCGCCACTTTGGGCACCCTGCTGAAGCAGCTGGAGCCCGGCACCACCATCGAAGTGTTCGAACGGCTCGATAGCGCCGCGGCGGAAAGCTCCGACGCCTGGAACAATGCCGGCACGGGCCACTCGGCCTTTTGTGAATTGAACTATACTCCTGAGCGGGAAGACGGCACCATCGATACCACCAAGGCAGTGAAGATCGCCGAGTCGTTCGAAGTGTCGAAGCAGTTCTGGAGCTACCTGGTCGAAAATAAGATCATCACGCCGCCCACCTCCTTTGTGCGGCCCATTCCTCATATGAGCTTTGTGTGGGGCGAAAAGAACGTGGACTACCTGCGCCGGCGCTACGCAGCCCTGCACGACTGCCACCTGTTCCGGCAGATGCAGTTCGCCACCAACCCCGAAACCATTGCAGAGTGGATACCGCTGGTGATGGCGGGCCGCGAACCCGGACAGCCGGTGGCGGCCACCCGCATGGACCTGGGTACCGACGTGAACTTCGGCTCCCTTACCCGCTGCATGTTCGACCACCTGGCATCAGTGGGCGGGGTGAGCCTCCACTTCAACCACGAAGTGCGCGACCTTGACCAGGACGAAGAAGGCTGGTGGCGCGTAAAGGTAAAGGATGAGAACGGCGGCGGGACGCGCACCGTGCGGGCCCCCTTTGTCTTTATCGGTGCCGGTGGTGGGGCCCTGCCCCTGCTGCTGAAGTCGGGCATTCCCGAAGGCCGGGGCTATGGCGGCTTTCCGGTAAGCGGGCAATGGCTGCGCTGTACCAACGAAGCTATTATCGAGCAACACCACGGCAAGGTGTACGGCACGGCGGCTGTGGGCTCGCCGCCCATGTCGGTGCCCCACCTCGACACCCGTTGGATCAAGGGAAAGAAGGAACTGCTGTTCGGGCCCTATGCCGGCTTCACTACGCGCTTCCTGAAACATGGCTCGCTCTTCGACCTCTTCCGATCCATCAAGTTCTCCAACCTCAAGCCCATGGTCGCGGCTGGCATTCACAACCTTCCGCTCACCAAATACCTCATCGACCAGGTACGGCTCACCCCCGAAGCGCGGCTGGAAGCCCTGCAGGAATACTTTCCCGGCGCCCGCCAGGAGGACTGGGAACTGGAGGTCGCCGGCCAGCGGGTGCAGGTGATCAAAAAGGACGAAGAGGAGGGCGGTATCCTGGAGTTCGGCACCGAGGTGGTGAGTGCCGCCGATGGCAGCCTCGCTTCCCTGCTGGGGGCGTCGCCCGGGGCCTCTACGGCTACTTCCATTATGCTCAACCTGTTGCAACGCTGCTTTCCCAGGCAATTGGCTACCCCAAAGTGGCAACAGAAGATCAAGGCGATGATCCCTTCTTATGGTCAGTCGATGGCGACAGATGCCGGGCTCTGCCACCGCATCCGGTCGCATACCAGCCGGGTGCTGGAGCTGCCGTATGCGGAGAGGGAGGAATTAGGTTCCGATAGCTATCGGAATAGGGAATAGGAATTAGGAGGGAATGTGGCCATTCCAATCATGGATCACCGGTCCCTACTCCCTGTATGACGGGTATCTGACCGGTATGAAACCAGTATCTATATAGATACCGGTTATATACTGGTTATATACTGGTCAGATACTGGTCAGATACTGGTTATCTCCGGATGGGCCCTGAAGGAAAATGCAAAAGCCCCGGTCCTTGCCGGGGCTCTGTATGGTCACGGGACTAGCCTAATTCCCAATCCCTAATTCCTCATTGATGATCCCTAATCCCTTCTCTCTTCCTTGTCCGCATCCAGCTGGTTGGCGTAGGTCGAGGTGTTACGCTCCGCCACGGCCGAGATGATGGCATTGGTGGTGGGGGTGCCCACGACCAGGTGGTTCTGTACGTTGGTCACGCCGGGAATGGAGTCGATGAGGTCTTCGGCGCGGCGTTTATCGCGCTTGGTTTCAACAGTACCCTCCAGCACCACTTCGTTGCCTTCCATGCGCACGGCGATGTTGGAGGCGTCCAGCTTATCGTCGTCGGCGAGGCGCTCGCACACGTCTTCGCGGATGCGGTCTACCGAGCGGGTATAGCCTTTGGGGCCTTTGCCTCGGTAGGGTCCTGCCATGGAGCGGCGGCGGTCTTCATCCTCGTTACGGGCCCAGGCGCCTGCCCGGTTATAGGTGTTGTCGCGCAGGGCACGGTCGCCTTCGAGGTAGCCGGGGCGGTTGCCCATGTATTGTTCCCTGCGGTCGTAGTCGTGCAGGCGCTCGTCCTGTCGACGGCGATATACCAGGTCATCATCCTCGTGGCGGTGGTGCGAGCCATAATAGCTGCGGTTGTAATCATCGTTCAAGCCGGTATTGGCATAAGCATGTCCCCAGTCTTCGCGCCCGCGGTCGTCGTGGGAACGGCCATAATCAAAGTTTCCCTGGGAATATTGGTTTTGTGAACCACCTCCCGTATTCACGTTGCCGCGTCCTCGCCAGTCGTCGAAGGAACCCGAAGCACCACTGTATCGCTGCTGTTGAGGTTCGTGCCCGCCGCGGTCCAGCGGATAGGGCTCGAAGCGGTTGTCGTCGTTGTCGGGCATATAGCGCACCCGGTTATAGTCGCCCCTGTTCTGCCTGTTGGCACTTTCGCTTCCATAGCGGTCGTCGTATTTGTCCCAATTATCGTCGCTTGCGTAGTGGGAATAGTCTCTGTCGCGATTATAGTCTGCCATAGAAAAACTATTTAAGGTTGAGTAAAATGATGAAACAAGCGCTAAAAAATTATACCACCTGAGCCCTGTTTTAAGCGCTTTTTGCGGGAAATACGAGGTTTTTATGGGTACTAGTACGCTTGTCTGCAGTAGGACAAAGGGATAGCTTTGTCTTTATTTTTAACCCCGGTTAATTCTTTTCATGGTAAAAAAAGCAAAGGTGCTGCTGGTAGATGATGAACTGCCCTCGTTGTCGCGGATGTACATCGACCTGCTGCTGAAGAACTATGAAGTAGAAGCCACGCATGAGGCCCGTGAGGTTATTCCCCGCATCCGGCGCTTTCAGCCCGATATAGTCATCATCAGTCCCACGCTGCCCCACCTGGACGCCCATGACCTGTGCTGCATTGCCAAAGAGCACGGGTTGTCGTTTATCGTTATAGTAAACGAGCCGCGCGAAGAGCCTTGTTTCATTGGCAGCTGCACGGCGGCCGACGTGCTGCTGCGCCCCGTAGACCTCTGCCAGCTGCAGCGGAAGATCGGTGGCGTGCTGGTGTGAGGTACGTGAGACGGCAAACGTGAGACGTGAAAGATGAAACGTCAGACGGGAGATAGTATGCCCATTTCTTAAAACTTGTTGGACACATTTTCAGCGTGACAGGACTGATGAGTACCCTTTGTATGCCAATTGTCAAAAGTGGTACTTATTGTTGGAACATTGAGCGTATTGAATTAGATTCGGTCCTGAAATAACCCTCTTGATACCATGATGAAACAAAGCACATTTTCCCTGCTGGCCTTTAGCGCCCTGCTGGCGCTGGCCTCCTGTACAGATGCTCCCGAGAGCGACCAGGCAAAGACCTCTGAAGCGCAAGCCGCTGCCGATGCCACCGCCGGTGAGGCCTGGAAAGTGGACACCGCACAAAGCAGCCTGGTGTGGATCGGCACCAAGGTGACTGGCTACCATTCCGGCACCGTGCCTGTCAAAGCGGGCTCCCTTACCCTGCGCAACGACAGCCTGGCGGCTGGCCGTTTTACCCTCGACATGACCCGGATGGCCGTCACAGGCCCGGAGGGTTCGGATGACGCCGGTAATAAAAAGCTGCTGGGTCATTTGCAGTCGCCCGACTTTTTTGATGTGGCTGCCCACCCCGATGCCTCTTTTGAGATTACCGGTGTAAAACCGTTTTCGGGCACCGTTCAGGACACGGCTGTTACACGGCAGGAAGCACTGTCGCAATACCGGGTGCCCAATCCAACCCACACCATCAGCGGCAACCTGACCATTAAGGGGGTATCTAAAAACATAGAGTTCCCGGCAAGGGTGACCCTCACAGGTAACCAGCTTGAAGCCCTGGCGAAGTTCAATATCGACCGCCGGCAGTGGAATATTACCTATCCCGGCAAGCCCGATGACCTCATCCGCGATGATATCCATATGGGGATAGCGATTAGGGCGAGTAAGTAAGGGATCAGGAAGAGATCCGGAATTGAAAATAGAAAAGCCGTCCGTATAGGATGGCTTTTTGATTTAGAGTGGAGCAGCTTAAAAGCTGTAGGTGGCCATAAGGTGCTAAAGCTGTAAAGACTAAAGCTCGCAGATTCTCTCTCTGATGCTATCCGTGCCTTTTACGGTGTCGCGGGCGTCCTCCCGGTTCAGTTCCTAGTCTTCTTCGTGGCATTGTTGTTTCTGAGCACTGCGTTCGCTGAAGGGCTCTTGCCGGGTGCCATGACTATGGCCTTCGATGTCCGGTTCTACGTGCATCTATTACCATGTCGTGCGTGTTAGCATTGGGGTTTTATTTTCTTTTTTATAGCTATAAGTTTTCCGGGTGGAGGGACAAAACTTTCTGCCGCTTTTGCTTTTCCAGGGCAGCCTTAAAAAACGTTGTGGGGCTTATTGCTTATAAAAGTTTAACAGCCTTTAGGTGATCCTGTTTTTGGCCATTCTTTATCCCTAGTATATAAGAAGCGGGGCTTTTATATAAGTGAAAAATAAAATCAAAATATTTCTTAATGCTGTTTGGAGAAACCGAATCTTTTCCTATCTTCATATTCATGGACCGGTGTTATGGAAAGCACTTACCCTCGCTTTCCATTAAACGCTACTAATCTGCCCCTTCAAGCCTCTATCCACTCATTTTTAAAGCTGATTAGAATGAACACCGTTATTGCTACCAACCAGATGGGAGCCTCAAGCTACCACCCCAAACTTATCGAGCAATTGAAGCGCTACAACATTTCCTACCAGGAGATCAAGGAAGGAAATACCGTCACCATCCAGATCAAACCCCGGCTATTCAAGAACAGCAGCGGTAAAGATCAGCCCCTGCGAGATTAACCAGCCGTCACATATGATCCTTGTATTGCAGCCAAACACCTAATTGCTGTCTTTAGACATTGAGAGTGAACGTAATCGAGGTATGTAATTTGTAAAGAGTTAACCTATATGCAACAAGCCAAACAAACCGATCGCAGCAGCCGCAACAATCGCAAAGATCCAGCTGGCAGTCCTTTAAAAGTTGTTTTCTCCATCGCTCAGTTGAAGAAAGAAGAAGAAACAGACAGGGTAACAAAAAAGGAAGAGATCTCGGTGCCGAAAAAAGCGCCCCGTGCGCCCAAGGCACACTACGGCAAGAACTACTATCCCGATGGACCTGCAGGTAATTACTGGGGATTATAACCGGGTGCATCAGCACTCCTTTGATCCAACGGTTCACCTGCAAAAAACAGCTATTATAAAGCATTTGACGGCCTTAGGCCCAACGTATACACTCCCTTTCCGGGAGTGTTTTTCTGTTTAGGAAGGGGAGGAGAGGGTTCCCTGGCCAGGAACATCAATGTTGGTGGGAATGAGGTCTTTATACGACCCGAACCCCTTAATGGACCTCACTACAACAACCCTTCTGTAGCTTTAGGGTGCTGCACAGGGCATGTTGAGGGAGGTAAACAGCAGGTACTAAGCTTTTTACGCGAAGAGTTAGGCTAATTCAGGCCACCACACCCTATTTCTCATTTTGGGGAATTGCTGTTTTGGGTTGGGGCATAAATTATGCATCAATTATTTAGCTGCCCCGCCCGATAGAGCGCAGGGCAAAAGTGATTTGATTTTATCAGACAATGTTAAGTAACCGCTATGAACACCTATATCGACACAGCCTATGACCAGCGGCAGAGGCGGTTGCTGGTGGAAAGCCTGCAGGAGAAAGGTATTACGGATCTGCGCGTGCTGGATGCTCTTTATGCGGTCCCGCGCCAGTATTTCATGAACCCGGAGCTTTTGGACAAGGCTTACGAGGACAAAGCCTTTCCTATCGATGAAGGCCAAACCATATCGCAGCCTTACACAGTAGCCTACCAAACACAGTTGCTCCAGGTGGACCCCGGGAGTCGCATCCTGGAGATAGGGACGGGCAGTGCCTACCAGGCGGCGGTGCTGGCCGTTATGGGCGCCGAAGTGTACAGCATAGAGCGGCAGAAGAAACTCTTTGATAAGAACCAGCAGTTTGAATATATACATACGTTCCCAAACATCCACTTCTTTTACGGCGATGGATACGAAGGCCTGCCGGAATATGCTCCCTTTGATAGGATCCTGATCACGGCTGCTGCCCCCGAAGTGCCGCCCAAGCTGGTACAGCAGCTGAAAAAGGGCGGGATGATGGTGTTGCCCCTGGGCACAGCCCCTGTGCAGCGCATGATGCGCCTCATCAAGCTGAAAAACGATGAGCTTTACGAGGAGTTCTTCGACAAGTTTTCCTTTGTGCCGATGCTGTCGGGGAAGAAGGAATAGAGAAAGAGGGACTAGGAATTAGGAATTTGGAATTAGGGAGATAACACGAATTAGAACGAATTACACGAATACATGCGTGGGCACGTTTGACGTCTCATGGCCTTTCTCACCACTCACCATTCACCACTCACCCTTACAGCTTTATCGCCCCGATGAGCTGAAGGACGTAGATCACGGCAAAGACGGCAAAGAAAAGACCGGCCAGGGCAGTGAATATTGTGGTAAACAGGGATGGCCGCAGCTCTTTGGGCAGGTCGGTGTGGTTCAGGATTAGCACCAGCAATACGAGCACGGGTATATGGGCCGCTTCGATAAAGCCGGCGATCTTCAGCAGGCTTACAGGATTCCCTACGACAAGGTACAGGATAATCGGCAGCACAGTCACCACTACAATGACAAACAACCGTTTCAGGAATACTTCGTCCAACCACCTTTTGGGAGGGTGGAGGGGCTTAAGCAGCACGCGGGTGCCGCCGGCAAACATGCGCCCGAAGCCGTCCTGGTCGGAAAGCACCGTATCCCAGAAGCCGATAAAGACACCAACTACCATAAACCAGAAACCTATAGGGCCCCATACCTGGCCCAGCAGGTTGCCCAGCACTTCGGCCACACGGTTTTCTTCTGGTACCAGTCCGCGGGGCTTGAGCAATTCGGTGCCCAGTATCAGGAAAGCAATGGTGATGACCAGGGTGCCGAAGACTGCGAGGTGGTTGTCGAGGGTCATCTGTTTGATCCATCCCTTCAGTTTTTTCTTATCCCCGGCCGAATAGTGCAACGCATTTTCTGCAGGGTGCTGTGCGGCCCCATAGCCTTTTTTCTGGATCCAGTACGAGTACCAGATCATACCCGCAGCCCCGGAAAGCATAAAGCCCAGCCAGGGAAGGATCTCGCCATACTCCACGTCGGGAGGGATTTTAGGAACAAAGCCTTTGACCAGCTCACCCATGTCGGGAAATACGGTAACCGCTGCGGCCACGGCAGCCAGCGAAAGCAGCACCGCCAGGATCATGGCCACCAGTTCAATAACGCGAAAGCGGCCCCATACCACCAGGGCCGTGGACAGCAGGATGGAGCCAATGGTCCAGATACGAACATCACCCGAAAGGGTGAGCACCAGGGCAGTGGCAGCCGAGCCGGCCAGCCCGGCAATGGTGGCCACCGCTACGAAAAGTTGCGGGATGAGGATGAGGTAGAGAGCCCAGTTCTTTGGCCCCTTCATAGTGGAAAAGCCGTCGATGACCGTGGCACCGGTACAGACCGTGTAGCGGCCGATCTCGCGGTTGATGAACCACTTGAGCCCTACGGCGGCCACCAAGGCCCACAGGAGGGTGTAGCCATAGAGGGCGCCCACCCGGGGGCTGAACAGCAACTCGCCCGACCCGGCAGCGGAGACCATCCATAAAAAGCCCGGTCCCAGCCACTTAATACGGTCTTTACCGGTGGGCGGCAGGGGTATGGAGCCTTTTTTCGCCGTGTTCTCCTTAACGCTCATAGCTTTTATTTTAAGTGGGGGAGCACCTTGTCGCCGAAGTCGCGGATAAAGCGCTCCTGCTCCTTGTTGACATTGTGCAGGATGATCCTTTCAAAGCCCAGGTCGACGTACTGCTGGATCCAGTCGCGGTGCTGCTGCAGGTCGGAGGAGATGTGCACCATACTCTTCAGGTCCTCGGGCCGGATAAACTGGGCCGCGGCATCGAACTGCTTTACCTGCCAAAGGTCGTCGAGGATCTCGGGTGAGATAACGTTGGTGCGCCACTGGTCGTAAGCACCCTGCAGGGCTTCTTCTTCAGTAGGGGCGTAGGAGAGCTGCACCTTTAGGTACATGGGCTTGCCCTTGCCGCCCGCATCCTGGAAGGCTTTGATCACTTTCTTCAGGTCCTCGATAGGGCGGTGCACCGTGATCACCCCATCGGCCCAGGAGCCCATCCACTCGGCTGTCTTCTGCGAGACGGCCGCCCCAATAACAAGGGGCTGTACGGCGGGGCGGGTATAAAGCTGTGCTTCCTGCACAGTGACCCTGCCGTAATGGGTC
Organism: Chitinophagaceae bacterium; assembly: GCA_036404975.1. Lineage (GTDB taxonomy): Bacteria > Bacteroidota > Bacteroidia > Chitinophagales > Chitinophagaceae > Flavisolibacter. The sequence continues at coordinate 1,227 of DASWYM010000406.1, read as the reverse complement.
ACCATCTCGCCGGCCAGCAGGCGTTTGATGATGTCGTGGCACTCCTTCAGGCGGGCGTTGCGCTCCTCTTTTATAGGCCACTTTTCACCGGTGATCTTTTCATTGAGCGCCTCGCCGCTGCCCAGGGCGATCCAGAAGCGCTCGGGGAACATCTCGGCCAGGGTGGCAATCGCCTGTGCTACGATGGCTGGGTGGTTGCGCTGGCCGGGAGCACACACAACCCCACAGGGAAGCGAAGTAGCCTGCATAGCCGCTCCCAGCCAGGCAAACGAATAGCCGCTTTGCCCCTGCCGCTCGCTCCAGGGGTAAAAGTGGTCGGAGGAGTTGAGGGCGCCGAAGCCTGCCTGCTCGGCCAAAACGGCCCACTTTACTAAACTGCTGGGGGAAAACTGTTCATGCGATGCCTGGTAACCAATTACTGCCATAACTATTGAATTAATTTTTTAGATCGAAGGGGTCAAAACCTGTCCTGCGGCCGGGTGCCGGCGCGTAAAGCTTCCTTCTTTCAAATGTCCGGCCAGCCTCGGGAGGTAGTTGAAGGTATATGGTTTAAAGTTTAAGGTTTAAAATTAGACAAGGCAGGAGGCTGAACGGGGAGGAGGAGCAGAAGAGTGCCCGGCAGGCTGCAAGACCTTCAGGATTAGCAATTTTGGCATAGTGATTTCTGTATAAGTGTTTATTCATTAATCATAAATTGATGTCTTATGGCAGACAATTCAAAGCGTGGCTTTTCAGCCATGGATGAAAGCGATCAGAAGGAAATATCCCGTAAGGGAGGCGAATCGTCAGGAGATAGTAAGAGGGAAGGTAGTAGCCGGGGCACTTCGAAGCGTGGACTGGCATCAGCAGATAAAGAGACAAGGCAACGGGTGGCCCGGGAGGGCGGTAAGGCTTCCCATGGGGGAGGCCGCCGCAGCAACAGCAGCCGGTCGTAACCAAACAGAGAAACACACCTTCGCGGGTGTGTTTCTCTTTATCGAAAAGCCACCGACGGTGTGAGGGATGAACATAGCCGTTACGTTATAGTAGGATGGCATCGATAGCACGGTCAGAGGCTTTGCCAACGTGCTGTAAGGGGCATAGTTTTTATGCCCTCCTTAGCCAAACCGAAGTATGAATAAGGATAAGCTTGGCATTGCTCTGGTAGGCCTGGGCACCTATAGCAGCGGGCAGTTGGCCCCGGCCCTGCAAGAGACGGAGCACTGCTACCTGGCAGGCGTAGTCACC
>DASWYM010000405.1:0-10374 GCA_036404975.1 Chitinophagaceae bacterium | reverse complement strand
ATCATTTGAAGAAGCCAGCTGCCAGTTTCCATTCAATGAGAATAAGCCACCACTGGTATTGGTGGGCAGGTTCTTAATCGTATCGCATTGTGTAAAAATGGTTACTATTGCCAGTCCAAGTGCCAGGAGACTGCGTTTCATACGTAAAATTTTAAAGTATTTATTCATTAACTATGCCAGAGTTTAACACCACCAGCCATGAAGATCTCATTATGGAGCATCGGTAAAGCGAACGACAGTTATATTAAAAAAGGCGTGGAAGAATTCACCAAACGCACTTCTAAATACTTCCCCGTAGAGTGGAACATCATACCGGTGCCTAAGAATGCCGGCATGCTCTCGGAAATGGATCTGAAAAAGCGGGAAGGTGAGATCATCCTGCAGTGGCTGAAACCGGAGGACTACCTGATTGCGCTTGATGAATACGGTAAACAATTCACTTCGGAAGGCTTGTCCCAGTTCCTGCAGCAGAGGGCTACGGAAAGCACCAAGAACCTGGTGTTCCTCATTGGCGGTGCCTATGGGCTGGATGCCCCTGTACTGCAGCGGGCAAAGACCAAGTGGTCGCTATCGCAACTAACTTTTCCACATCAACTGGTACGCCTGATCCTGGCCGAGCAGATTTATCGCGCCTGCACTATTTTGCGTAACGAAAAGTATCATCACCGGTAAACATTGACCCAAATGCAACTTTCTATAACGCTCATCATCATTATCATTACCACATTGGTCTCCATTGGCGGCTTCAGCAACCAGAAGATCGTCGACGACCTGATCTTCAGTCCGCCTATGGTAAGTAAAAGGGGCCAGTGGTACCGGTTCATTACCTGTGGCCTCATTCATGCTGACTTTATGCACTTGATATTCAATATGTGGGCACTCTACATATTTGGAGGCGAAGTAGAAAGGGCCTTTAGCCTTCTATTCGGATCCGCAGGAAAGTGGTATTACCTGTTCATGTATGTATCGGCATTTATTGTATCTATACTGCCTACTTACTTCAGGCATATGAACGATTACTACTACCGCAGCCTGGGCGCCTCGGGAGCGGTGAGCGCCGTGATTTTTGCAGGGATGATGCTTTCACCCGCCACGACCCTGATCATCTTCCCTATTCCTGCCCGCATCCCGGGATTCATCTTTGCCCCGCTTTACCTGCTGATGTCGGCCTACCTCGACAGGAAGGGTGGCACGAATATCAACCATTCCGCACACATCTGGGGTGCGATCTATGGCCTGCTGTTTATAATTGTGGGCAGCAAGCTGGTCGGTTACGATATCATCAGAAATGCGGTCAACCAGGTCACGCTTTATATGCAGTCTAAAGGCTGGATATAGAAAGCTGTAGAACCTTAGTCGTAGAGGGGGTGATCTTAAAGCGATCGTCGATGCGGTAACCGATCACCCAAACGATCTTTTTGTGTGATTCCACCACCCACACTTTTTCTTTATCGTTCTTAGAGAGTTTTTGATCAATAAAGAAACGGGACAGTTTTTTTTTCTTGCGCAGACCCAGGGGGTAGAAATAGTCGCCCTCCTTCCACCGGCGGATGATAAGTGGGAATTGGATCTCCCTGGCATCCAGGGCCGCAATGAATTGATCAGCAGCGAACTTTATACTATCCCCTTCCAGCCATTCCAGGTGCAGGCGGACCTCATTGAAGAGAGCCTCCATCTCCTCTTTATTCACTACCACGACCTCGTCCTTAATGGCTTCCAATGGTGTAATGACAAGCCAGGACCGGTTGCGCAGTAGGCGGTGGGTCGGTGAGTTAATATATCTGCCGGACTCACTGGAAAGCAGTTTTTCAACCTCCTCCGCCTGCCGGGCCGTAAAGCCATACTCCTTTACGATCTCGTAAATAAGGGTACGCCGCGGGCTGCTTTTCGCCAGCTTTAGCACTGGTATGCGTACTTCGGCCCCATATACTTCTACCATCTTCTTCTTTTGGAGTTCCACTGCCAGGTCATATAGCTCCGCCACTTCCCTGTATCGGTCAATATTGTTAGCAATATTCTCCCGCACCTGTGGATACGTCTTTTCCACAGCCGGAAGGATCATCTTACGGAAATAATTACGGGTATACTTGGTTTCATCGTTGCTGCTGTCTTCTACCCAAGAGAGCTGGTGTTGTTTTGCATAATCGGCGATATCCTCCCTGGAGGCAAACAATAAAGGACGAACAATACGGTCCTGCCGGGGTTGCATGCCTCTCAGGCCAGTAATGCCCGTGCCCTTACAGAAGTTCATAAACACCGTTTCTATGTTATCATCCCGGTGATGAGCAGTTACGAGGTACTGGTAGGGTGCTGACGGTTCACGGGGTCCCACCTGCAGATCTTCATCAGCCTTTGCATCTAATATCTCCCGGAACCAACTATAGCGTAGTTCACGGGCAGCCACCTGTATGGAGACCTTATGCTCTTCTGCATACTTACGGGTATCGAAACGCCTTATATACAGGGGCACAACCAATGTCGCGGCCAGTTCCCGCACAAAAGCTTCGTCCCGCTCACTCTCCTCTCCTCTTAGTCCAAAGTTGCAATGTGCCAAGCCAAAGGGGTGCCCCGCCGCTTTTGACAGGTGGACAAGCACCACGGAGTCAATGCCCCCGCTTACTGCCAGCAGTAGCTTATCGGCAGGGCCAAACAGCCCGTTTTGCTGGATGTAATCTATATAGTTCTTTAATAGGTCCAAAATTCGGTATTGAAAGGTAACGATTGAAGGAAAGCGGAGGACATTGAGCTAAAGCTTACTCATCTGCCAGGTCTTCATAGGCCGACTGCAGTTCATTATATGCCTGCCGCTCATCCGCTGCTTTAGCCTTGACCATGCCTTTTTCGTATACGGCCATAGCGCCCTGTATGTCGCTGTTGCGCTCCAGGAGTTTGCCAAGGTGGTAATAGCTGCCCACGTAGTTCTCATCCCTTTGCAGAACTGCTTCAAACAGTTGGCGGGCAGTAGTGTCATCACCGGTCTTTATATACTCTAATGCCAGGGCATGCTGCACAAAGTTGTCGTTGGGATTAGCCTTTAAAAATTCCCTAAGCCGTTCTATTCTGTCCATCAGGATGCGATTTTCCGGAGCATTTACCCCTTATATTTGTAACTAATTAGTTGCATAAGCAACCAACTTGTTAAACGAAAATTGTTTGTATGAAAATTCTGGTGTGTATTAGCAAAACGCCTGACACCACAGCAAAAATAGCCTTCACGGATAACAACACGAAATTCTCTGAAGCTGGTGTGCAGTGGATTATTAATCCCTACGACGAATGGTATGCTTTGGTGCGTGCCCTGGAGTTAAAAGAAGCTGACCCCTCAACAACCGTTCACTTAGTTAACGTTGGTGGCGCCGATGCCGAACCCATCATCCGCAAGGCCTTAGCCCTTGGCGGCGACGAAGCCATACGGATCAATACGGAACCTACCGAACCCTACGCGGTGGCTAGCCAAATAGCCGAAGTAGCCAGACAGGGCGGATACGACCTGGTGCTTACCGGGAAGGAAACCATTGATTTCAACAATGGCTCTGTAGGGGGCATGCTGGCCGAACTGCTCGACATGCCCTATGTTGCACTCGCAACCAGCCTGCAGATCCACGGTACTACGGCCACTGTAAAGAGGGAAATGGAAGGTGGTGAAGAAACCCTGGAAGTACCCCTGCCCCTGGTCATCAGCTGCCAGAAGGGAATGGCAGAAGCCCGCATTCCCAACATGCGTGGGATTATGGCAGCCCGTACGAAACCACTCAAAGTAGTAGAGCCTATCCAGGTGGAAGCCCTCACTACGGTAGCCGAGTTTGGCCTGCCGCCCGCCAAAGCCGGTGTCAAGCTGGTTTCTCCAGATAACGTAGAGGAACTGGTCCGACTGCTTCACGATGAAGCCCGGGTCCTGTAAAACCACCCTTTAACCATTAACTCACTTTTAATCCTGAAACAAATCATATGAGCGTACTAGTTTTCATTGATCATATTGATGGACATATAAAGAAGGCTTCCCTGGAAGCAGCCAGCTATGGTGCTAAAATAGCCGAACAAACCGGTGCTTCTGCCGAAGCAGTAGTGCTGGGTACCCCTGCCGACCTGGCCTCGCTCGGTAAACAAGGCATCAAAAGAGTGCACCAGGTGCAGAATGATGCACTGTCCCAGATAGACTCCCAGGTATACACCAAGGTTATTGCACAGGTAGCCGAACAAACGGGTGCGAAGACCATAGTCTTCTCCAACAACAGCACGGGCAAGAGCATTGCTCCCCGACTGGCTGTACGGCTTAAGGCCGGTCTTGTATCCGGAGCCGTGGCGTTGCCAGAAACCGGCAATGGCTTTGTAGTCCGCAAGAACGTGTTTTCGGGTAAAGCCTATGCACGGGTTGCGGTGAACAGCGACATTAAGATCATCGCCCTCAATGCCAATGCCTTTACCATCATAGAAGGTGAAGGCACTGCAGAAGTGGTTCCTTTTAACGCCACCGTAGAGCCTCCAAAGGTTAAGGTAGTGGACTCTTCCAAAACCAGCGGCAAAGTGGCCCTTACCGAAGCGGATATTGTAGTCAGTGCCGGTCGGGGTATGAAAGGCCCTGAAAACTGGGGTATGGTGGAAGACCTCGCCGAAAGCCTGGGTGCCGCCCTGGCCTGCAGCCGCCCGGTAGCCGATGCCAACTGGCGCCCACACAACGAGCACGTGGGACAAACCGGTATCGCCATTGCACCGAACCTTTACATCGCTATTGGCATCAGCGGAGCTATCCAGCACCTAGCGGGTGTCAATCGTTCCAAAGTGATTGTGGTGGTGAATAAAGACCCCGAAGCCCCTTTCTTTAAGGCTGCCGACTATGGAATCGTAGGCGATGCGTTTGAAGTATTGCCCAAAATGATCGATGCCGTAAAGAAAGTTAAAGGCGTCGCTTAAGATGTTTATTTTTGTATGCCATAGTAAGAGCTCCGCCTTTGCTATGGCATTTTTATTAACTGAAAATCACTAGGTTTGTAGTTAGCAGCTAAGCTTAGTTTGAAATAGGTATGAAGAAAATAGAATTGGAAATTGTTGCCCTGTCGCATAGTATTACCCAAACACATTCCTATGCAGTGGTTTTGGGCGAGGTTAACGGTTTAAGACGTCTTCCCATTGTGATTGGTGGCTTTGAAGCACAGGCCATTGCTGTCGCCCTGGAAAAGATGCAGCCCAGCCGCCCCCTGACTCATGACCTTATGAAGAACTTCATGTCCGCCTTCAATATCGACCTGCACGAGATCATCATCTCCGACCTGCAGGAAGGCATTTTCTACTCTAAGCTGGTTTGCTCCTCCGATAACGATACTATTGAAATAGATTCCCGTACGTCCGATGCCCTGGCCCTTGCCGTACGCTTTGGCTGCCCTGTTTACACCTACGAGCACATCCTTGAAAGTGCCGGCATCATGATGGAAGATACGGGGAACGCCAAGAAGCGCCGCAGCGGTGCAGAAGAAGAAACCTCTACCGTGAGCAGCACTGGTGGCAAAGACGACCTGAAGTCACTGTCGCTGGAAGACCTGAACACGCTCCTGAACGAAGTGCTCGAGCAGGAAGATTATATCAGGGCAATTGCCATTCGCGATGAGATCAACAGCCGTAAGAGAGGCTAGCCCGCCAAAGAAGCTTACCTGGTCATACCGTATTGCTAATACCCAACGTTGAATGATCGTATTCCCCAATTGTAAACTCAACCTGGGACTTCATATTCTTCGCAAAAGAAGTGATGGCTTCCATGACCTGGAAACTGTCTTTTATCCCCTGCCCCTGCAGGACGCCCTGGAGATCGTTCAAAGTGAGGACAAAACTTCCCCACTCCTTTTCACTACATCAGGACTGCCGGTAGACGGAATACCGGAAGACAATATCTGCTATAAGGCATACCACCTATTGAAGGAATGCTTTCCGCAGCTCCCGCCGGTAAAAATGCACCTGCACAAAAGTATACCCATGGGTGCCGGCCTGGGCGGCGGAAGTGCCGATGGGGCCTTTACCCTTCACCTGCTGAACAAGAAATTCAACCTGGGTCTTAATGAGAGGGAACTGACCGACCTGGCCCTGCAACTGGGCAGCGATGCGCCATTCTTCATACTCAATCAACCCTGTTATGCCACCGGGCGGGGCGAGAAGATGGAACCCCTCCAGCTTGACCTGTCCGCCTATAAGATCCTTATTGTCAATCCCGGCATTCATATCAATACAGGCTGGGCTTTCCGGCAGATCGTACCTACAGCTGATCGCCCCTCTCTGAAAGACAGGATCTGCCAACCCGTGGAACAATGGAAAGACCTTATTACCAACGACTTTGAAAGTCCTGTATCGGCCATACATCCCGAGATCGGCGCGATAAAAGAAGCACTCTATAGCCATGGCGCCACCTATGCAGCCATGTCGGGCAGCGGTTCTACCGTCTTTGGACTATTCCCCAAAACTGCTGACTTCCAAGGCTTAAGCTTTCCCACACCTTACTTTGTAAAAGAAGTTTAAGATTTTAATCAGCTTTTTTTCTTTTACAAGGGCCTACTTTTGCGCCCGAATTCAAGATCATGGAAATTTATAAAGAGTTCTCATTTGATTCAGCCCACTTCCTGCCCAATGTACCTGAAGGACATAAGTGCCGCAATATGCACGGCCACACTTATAAGCTCAAGGTCTACATCAAAGGGACGCCCGATCCCCAATTTGGCTGGATCATGGACTTCAAAGAACTCAAAGATGTCGTAAACCGCGTAATTGACCAGCTGGATCACCAGTTGATCAATGATATCCCCGGTCTGCAAAACCCTACCGCCGAAAACATCACCATCTGGATCTGGGAACAGATCAAGCCCCTGTTACCCCTGCTCAGCCGAATCGAACTCCACGAAACGCCTACAACCGGCGTGATCTATTCCGGAGAATAGCGGCCCATGCACAAGGGCTGTTGGTGAATGCTGAATCGTGAATACCACAATCTTCACGCACCTTGTTGAATGAGTCGTTGTCCTTAGTCTCCCGACTAAGGACCGGAACCGCTGATAATCTACGAAATAGGTCCCCGTCTCCCGCAGATCCGCAATGTCAAAGAACTAAATAGAGAAGCTGCAAGCTCCAAGCTGCAAGCTCCAAGCTCCAAGCTTCAAGCAGGAAAACACCTGATCCTTTTCACTTTTCTCCCGTCTCTGGCCACCCCTCTGGACGATCAAGACCTGCAACCCTCATCCGCACATCCGCAAGGTACACTCTCCACTACCCCCTTTCCAAGCCCTGTGTCCGAAATGACCGAAAATGACCGTAAATAACCGCTTTTGACCGGAATAAAGACGGGAAGGTCCACCACCACCAGGAAAGATCTTCTGATCTATCCACGGTAAAGTTCTTTTACAATTACCGGGTAAAGAAGTAGGGTGGGTCTTAGTGGGTCTATAGGTCCTGTTTTTTCCTGTTTTGGGTCTATGAGTGAACTGATTTTAGAAGAGAGAACAAATGAACACGGATTATTACGATTCTTAAGATCAGGAATGTTCTTCTGTTTGGTAATAACTTGCAATCTCTATTTATAATTATTCGTGTAATTCGCGGCAATTCGTGTTCGCCCCTCCTGCCCGGTGCCTAATTAATAGTAATTGCAGTACATTTGTTCCTGATACGAATACCATGAAAGCTTACAAACCTTCCTTTCTCCAACTCAACCTCGACTACCTTAATCATTAAGGACTTCTTCCCTCCTGGTATCATATTTCTAAGCTTTTTTCTTATCTAAACTTCATGTTTATGTCTACTACATTTCCTGCCGTACAGGATAGTCAATATTATTTAAGCCTGGAAGAGAAACACGGAGCCCACAATTACCATCCCCTACCAGTTGTGCTCACTAAAGGGAAAGGCGTGTTTCTTTGGGACGTGGAAGGAAAGCGGTATTATGATTTCCTGAGCGGCTACTCCGCGGTAAACCAGGGTCACTGCCACCCTAAGATCATCAACGCCCTGGTAGAGCAGGCACAGCGCCTGACGCTCACCAGCCGGGCTTTCTACAGTGACCTGCTGGGCGAATACGAGCGCTTCATTACCTCTTATTTCGGTTACGATAAAGTACTGCCCATGAACACGGGCGTTGAAGCCGTGGAAACCGCCATCAAGCTGGCCCGCCGCTGGGGCTATAATGTAAAAGGTGTTCCTGACAGAGAAGCTAAGATTGTTGTCTGCAATGACAACTTTCATGGGCGCACCACTACGGTCATTTCGTTCAGCACCGATCCTTCGTCCTACACCCGTTTTGGACCCTATATGCCGGGTTTTATTCAAATTCCTTACAACGACCTGGGTGCCCTGCAGGAAGCGCTCAGGGATAATATAGTGGTTGGCTTCCTGGTTGAGCCCATACAGGGCGAAGCCGGTGTGGTGGTGCCGGATGAAGGCTATCTGCGCAGCGCCGCCCAATACTGCAAAGATGCCCGCGTGCTCTTTATGGCCGACGAGATCCAGACCGGCCTTTGCCGCACCGGGCGCATGCTGGCCTGTGACCACGAAGACGTGCGCCCCGACATCCTGATCCTGGGTAAAGCCCTCAGCGGTGGGGTACTGCCGGTCAGTGCCGTGCTGGCCGATGACGAAATTATGCTCACCATTAAACCGGGAGAGCACGGTTCCACTTACGGTGGCAACCCACTGGCCTGCAAAGTGGCCATGGCGGCACTCGAAGTACTGAAAGAAGAATCCATGGCTGAAAAGGCCGCTCACCTGGGCGCGTACTTCCGTAAGGCGATCCGGGACCTCAACGCACCGCAGGTAACGATCGTTCGCGGTAAAGGCCTGCTCAATGCCATTGTCATCGATCACCCTGACAAGGAAGCCGCCTGGAAACTGTGCCTTGCCATGAAAGAAGGCGGCCTGCTGGCCAAGCCAACCCACGGTGATAAGATTCGCCTCGCTCCACCCCTGGTGATCACCGAAGAGCAGTTGGATGAGGCCGTCAGCATCATTGAAAATAGTCTCCAGGTATTATAAGCAAAGCAGAAGCGCCAGTCTCCTTGACTGGCGCTTCTGCTTAAGCTATTCTTTATGGGCACTTTCTTTTGCCCCCGAAAACAGTACACCAGCCAGCATGACCAGGGAGCCGATAAGTACCACGTAAAGTCCTGCCTGCTTCTCCGGACACTCTCCTCCCGAGCAGGCGGATATGATCGCAAAGTTGCGTAGGGCCCACGCTATATTGAAGGCACTGATAAAAATGTTCACCCGCTTGCTCCACACCCGGTTGATCAATACGAACAACAGGTATATCCCTGCAAAGAACATATGGAAATAGCCTGGCTTTCCGAAGTTGGTACCCGTTGTTTCTACCCCGCTGACCACAAGATCTTTACTTTCAACAATTATCCAGGGAAGGTAACAGGCGACGATCAGGGCAATAGCTGCCGCTACGCCCAGCCACTTAATGATTTGCATGCTGCGAAATTAAGAGGAACCCACCTTTTATTTCAGCCTTTGCCGATCACGGACAAAAGAAAAGCCGCTCATATGGAGCGGCTCTTAAAACTTGTGGTTAAGGTTTACAGCTTAAAGCCGATGCTGAAGCTCAATACCCTGTGTTTGTTGTTGTCGTCTTCAGCGTTGTTGCTTCCCGACTGCAGTTTGGCCAATCCCAGGCCATAGTTTACACCCAGCACAATGGATTTGCCTTCGATGCCGGCCGTACCATTCAGGCCATAATCAAAGCGGCGCATAATGCCGAAGCCTGCACCTTCTTCATAATCCAGCGTAGTGGGATCATCATCGGAAAACTCGATATTGTTTTCGCTGGAAAAGCCGATACCCAGGTTCTTACCTTCTACTTTGTTTTTACCACTGATACCAATGGCTCCATAAGGGCCCGCACCAAAAAACACGCTACTGCTGGCACCGATGGGAACCTTCACTACTGCGGTCAGCGGCACTTCAATATAAAACGGATTGGAAGATGCCTTGTAATAAGTGGCAGAGGAAGGATCTCCCGATTGGGTCTTCGAACCTTTACCGGTAAATAGCACTCCTGTTTGCAGGGATAACACTTTGGGCACTACGGGCACATCCCCCAGAATGCCAACGTGGAAAGAAGTTAGCGACTTGGCGTCATCTACCTTGCCATTGTCGGTGATCGATACATTTGCCGAATTGATACCCGTCCGGATTTGTGCAGTTGATTGTGCAGTTGACTCATAAACACCAGCGCCTAATACAGTGATTAACAGGGCTACAGATTTGAAATTCATGGTTTTCGTTTTTTAAATATGCCTCCTATGATCAAACAATTTGCCATAAGTTTAACGAGACACCATGTCAGGAATAAAAAAACCCCATTGGCAATGAGGTTTTCTAATGATTTCTTAATTTTGGCTTCAA
>DASWYM010000404.1:0-4132 GCA_036404975.1 Chitinophagaceae bacterium | reverse complement strand
CCCGGCCATGGTTCCGTTGCCTACGTTGTTGCGCGTAATCCAGTCCCAGTTATACACTTCGAAACCATATACTCCGTCGAGTTACAGGCGCAGGTCCCAGTTTTTAAAGCGCAGTTCATTGGTGAGGGAGGCCGTGAAATCGGGGTTGGGGTCTCCTAAGACCTTTCTCAACGGAGTGGCCGACTGAACAACCAGGCCGTTCGGATCCCTTGCCGGTGTATTGGTAATGGGATCGCCGCGTTCCACCTGGGGCAACTGGTAGCCATTGACATTCTTGAGAACCAGGTTGCCAGCCTCGTCGCGGGCGTAATAGTTGATATAATAAACGCCCACAGGGTGGCCCAGCAACACCCCCTGCGTATTGCCGGCATCAAAACCAATGAAGGTAGCGCCCCTATATAGTTCGGTTACTTTGTTGCGGTTGCGGTTATACAGGAGGCTGATATCCCAGGTGAGGTCTCTTTGGGCTACCGGCGAGCCGGTCAGCATTAACTCAACTCCTTTATTGGTCATCTTGCCCAGGTTGTCTACCAGGGAGGATGCTCCATTCGATGGGGCAAGGTTGAAAGGCAGCACCAGGTCCTCGATTTTTTGATCATAGATGGAGAACTGAAGGCCTAATCTGCCGCGCAGGAATTGCATGTCGGCGCCTCCTTCCCATTCGGTTTTTATCTCGGGACGGATATCTATGTTTCCAATCTGGTTGCGGGGTACATAGGCACCTCCTGTATAGGTTGTGGGCAGGTAGGTGATAAAGCGATCATATGCACCAATACCGGTCAGGTTTCCGGCCTTCCCATAGGACGCCCTGAGCTTTAAGGTATTGAACCACTTTCCCAGGCTCCCGCTCCAGAACCCTTCATCCGAAATATTGTAGCTGATGCTCGCTTTAGGATAAAAGATGTTTTGTGCGTCCTTATTGAAGGCGGATGACCCGTCGAACCTTCCGGCAGCGGTAAGAAATAGTTTATTCTTATATCCGAAGGTTTCCTGGAAAAAGTAACCAAAAATGGATTGTTCTGTCCTTGTGTCTACCGGGGGCGTAAAAAAGTTCTGCGCTGCAGAAATGGTGCGTACCAGGGGGGCGATATCCCTGCCTTCCTGGGCGCTATAGGCCGTCTTGATATATTGGGTAGAGTATCCGGCTGAAGTGGTGGACACCAGGTCGCTAAGCAGGTTGAACCGGTAGGAAGCAACAGCGTCACCGGTCCACTGATAGTAATTGAATTTTGCAGTGCCTACATACCCGTCGGGAAAGAACGTGGCGGCAACAAAAGGATAGGGCACCCGGTCGTGAAACTCAAAACCTTGTTGGGAGTAGTTATCAAAACCGGTGGTGAGATCCACATTCAGACCGGTAAGCGGGGTGAGGGTCAGCTTCAGGTCGCTCAGGTTGCGGTTAACTTCCTGCCGGATGTCATAGGTTTCGATAACCGACAGCGGGTTGAGACGTACCTGCTCCACGTGTTTGAGGTTGCCGTTAGCGTCGCGTTCGTCTATATTCCATACGTTATCAATGATGGTCATCGTGCTTACCGGGGAGAAGAAGTTGTTCCCGTTGGGCATGTCCCTGGAGCGCGAATTGCTATATAGTACACCGCCGGAAAGTTTAGCCCAGCTGTTCAGGGTGAAATCGGTTCGGGCCCGGATGCCATAGCGCTGGAAGTTGGTGTTTTTGATAATACCGCCATTGCGCATATACGAACCGGAGAAATAATAGTTGACCCGTTCGGTACCGCCGTTTACGGAAATATGGTTATCGGTACCCAAAGCGTTTTCAAAAATGTTGTCCTGGTAGTCATAGCGGGTGACGGGATAGGTGACCGTATCGAGGCGGCCTCCGAGCGCAGCTGGACCAACCCCCGGGGTAGTGGACTGATTGGGCCGCAGGTTGGCCACGATCGTCAGGCGGTCGCCGGCTGCAAAGAGCCGTGGGTCCTGCGGGATGCCAAAGCGGCGGGGGTAATCATTGAACTCTATGCGTTTGCGCAGGGAGTTGTGCTGGATACTGGTGGTCAGTGCTACCTTGGGGGCACCGGTTTTGCCCCGCTTGGTAAAGATCTGAACGACGCCGTTGGAAGCCCGGGAGCCATAGATGGCTGCCGCTGCCGCACCGTTGATGATCTCTACACGGTCGATATCGTTCGGATTGATATCAACCAGCCGGTTGGTGCCGGTCTGAATTCGGGCGCCTTGTGCATCGGCGCTCAGGTTGACGACGTTGGCCGAGCTGTTGTCGATGATCACCCCATCCACAATATACAGTGGTTCAGAGGAACCAAAGATGGAGCCAACGCCCCTTAGCCTTACGGACGTGCCGCCCCCCGGATCCCCGGAATTTTGAGTGATCTGGGCGCCCATCACCCTTCCGCTCAACATCGTACTGAGGTTGGCCGTGCCGGTGTTTTGGAGCTGTTCGGCATTGATCGTGGAAATGGAGTTCCCGAGTTGCCGTTTAGAAGTCCGGCCGAGCGTACCCGTAACCACTACTTCATCCAGGCCAAGCGGGTCGTTAGCCAGAGAGGAGTTAACCGTGTAGGAATTGTCGGTGCCAATGGTGAGACGAGCAGAATTGGTTTTGTAGCCAACCCCGCTGAATTCAACCTCGTAAGTGCCCTGTTTGAGGTTGGTCTGCAATGTGTAGTTGCCTGCAGCGTCCGTGGTGCCGCCAAAATTGGTGTTCCGCACCTGGATAGAGATGGAGGGCAGGCCAACACCCTGGTCGTCGGTTACTTTGCCGGTGATGGTTACTTGAGCGCAAACGGACAGGAGGAGGAGTTGGAGTAGTACAGAAAGGACTACCCGCTGTATTCTTCCTGCTGGAAGATTGTAGAACTTTCGCATAGCATTAGTTTAAATTAGAAAAAAATACCTATTCCTAATTTACGACTATTTATGCGCTTTACCTTGCTATTGCGATTGGACCTCTTTTTTGATGTTGGAAAGGCCCTGCTCGATCATTTGCCCATAGGTGGCTTCGTAAAACAGGCTCCCGAACTTTTCCCAGGGGTACCACCGGAGCTTGAAATCAATGTACCACTGCAAGGTGTAGGTGCTGCTTTCCCCATGGGTATAAAACTGCCAGCCATTCAGCAGGCTGTTCTTACCGGGGCTGCTGATAATGGCGGTGACCAGCGAGTCAGAAACTGGGTGGATCGTAATAACAGCAGACTGGTGGCGGTTGTCCTGGTAAGCGGGGTGCCAGTCGCGCCAGGCAATGGTATCGGTAATAAGGAGGCGCACCGAGTCCCTGGGCGCCTGCAGGTCGATGGCTTTGGAAATACGCACCCGGGAGGGGATCAGTAAGGATATTGCGGTAAGCAGCCCGAAGATGAGGGCGAAACTGATAATGGCTAATTTGATAAATTTCACGTTTGTTCGTTTTATTCCCAGCGAAATACTTTTACAGCTATGGCGTATACCAGCACGCCCCATCCCAGCAGGATGGCCAGCTCGGTGCCGCAGGCGGTCAGGGGGACCCCCTCGAAGGCGATCTTGCGCATGGCATCATTGAAATAGGTAAGGGGCATGGCCATACTGATAGGCTGCAGCCACTTTGGAAAGGCGTCAATCGGGAAAAAGGTGCCGGCCAGCAGGAACTGCGGCAGGGTTACTATGTTGGCCAGTGGCGGTATGGCGCCCTGGTTCCTGGCCAGCCCGCTCACAATAAAGCCAAAGCCCATAAAGACCAGCAGGGCAATAAAGCTCAGGATCATGATCTCCAGGAAGGTGATCCAGCCATGGACCAGGGTGAACTGGAAGGCGTAGTGCCCAATGGCAATAATGATGACGGCGGTGAGCAGCTGGAAGACCACGCGGCTAAGCCCCTCGCCCAGGATGATATAGCTCCGTTTGATGGGGGTGGCATAAAACCGTTTGAGGACCAGTTGTTCCCGAAGGCTATAAAAAAGGAAGGCTACGCCAAACACGCCCGCACTCAGCAGTGAAAAGCCCAGCTGGCCGGGCAGGATGAAATCGATGGTGCGGTACTGGCGCACTTGCCGGATATCAGGGGAGACGATGGCAATGCTTGGCCGGTCATGGAAAGTGGCTCTGTCGATCCTGGTGATGATATTTTCCAGCAGGGGCAGAAAAGTGGCTATTTTATCGGTGCTTGCCGTAGTAGACCGGA
>DASWYM010000403.1:0-11021 GCA_036404975.1 Chitinophagaceae bacterium | reverse complement strand
AGGGTACTGGTTAGCTAACACTATATTCAGCAAGCAAAACTTAAAACACGTCAGCTAACAACTGTTTTTCTGCCATTGCGGCTGAATGCCCATACTCAGCTTGCTATTCTCTATGGGACATCATAACTTTAAACGAGCTACGGAACACGGACTGCCGCTACAGGCAGAAACACCTTGAACCGTTCGTTGCGAAAGCAGGGAACCAACACTGTCTTTACACTATAAACAGGAAATCAACAGCCCAACTCAGGTATAGGAGCTGTACCCCAGTGTACTCTTTAGAAGCAAGTTGTGGGTCCGCAACCAACTTCCCTTAAACACTCCTACGAAATCCAAGCATTGTATTTGTTGCCTTTTAAGTTAACTTTGTTCCTATGGCCTTTTCCGGGCGCAAGATCATATTTTATGGTGATCACTTTATGGCCTTTTACCTGGCCCAAACAGCCAGGGTGCAGGAAAAGATTGAATTCGTACTCCGGATCATCCGGCAGGTGGAGCGGGTACCGAAAACCTTCCTGAAGCATATGGAAGGTGTAGAGGGCCTTTACGAGATCAGAGTAGAGTATGGTTCAAACATTTTCCGCCTCTTTTGCTGTTTCGACCAGGGCTATGTGGTCATTCTGTTCAATGGATTTCAAAAGAAAAGCCAGAAAACACCTGCTGGGGAATTGGAACTTGCCCAAAAATTGATGAACGAGTATTTCGGGCAGAAAAACAAAGACAATGAAAAACAAAAAAGAAAACCTAAAAAGCGTTAAGTCCTTTGACGAGTTGCTGGACAAAAAATATGGTAAGGTGGGCACGCCCAGGCGGGATGAGTATGAGGAAAGGGCGAGTTACTTTGTTATCAGCCAGATGCTCCGGGAAGCCCGTAAGGAAGCCAACATAACCCAGGAAGAACTGGCGGCAAAGATCGGCACACAGAAAAGCTATATATCCCGGCTGGAGAACGGCAAATGCGACATCCAGTTATCTACCCTGTTCAAGATCTTTGAAAAGGGCCTGGGGCGACAACTTAGACTGACCATCCTCTAAAGCAGACAAGGGACAATTCTTCTGTTTTAACTGCCGTTGGACTTTGCAGGCATAAAACAGCCAATCGAAGAACATAAGAACAATAGTACCCTGGGGCTTTAGCTATAAGTAACTACAGCAATAAGGGACTATTAGATTATCCATATTCTAATCCACATAGCTTTTCATCAAGGGTAATCCACTTATTTTCGCCTCTGAATACCAGGAATGAATGATGAAGGTTTGTATTGCTGAAAAACCAAGTGTGGCCAAAGATATCGCGGAAGTATTGGGGGCCAAGCAGCGCAAAGACGGCTATTACGAGGGCGCCGGCTACCAGGTCACCTGGACCTTCGGGCATTTCTGCACCCTCAAGGAACCGGAAGATTATAACCCGGACTGGAAATTCTGGCGGCTGGACTACCTGCCCATGATTCCCGCCAACTTCGGGATCAAACTGATCGACAACGAGGGGGTCAAGAAACAATTCGGAATCATCGAAAAGCTGGTCCGCGATTGCGACGAAGTGATCAACTGCGGTGACGCCGGCCAGGAGGGAGAGTTGATTCAGCGCTGGGTGCTGCTCAAAGCCAAATGCACGAAACCCGTAAAGCGGCTGTGGATCTCCTCGCTCACCGAACAAGCCATCCGCGAGGGTTTCCAGAAACTGAAAGACAGTGACCAATACAATAACCTCTATGCCGCCGGCAGCTCCCGCGCCATTGGCGACTGGCTGCTGGGGATGAATGCCACCCGCCTTTTTACCAAGAAGTTTGCCCCGCCGAAAGTAGTGCTTTCCATCGGGCGGGTGCAAACGCCCACCCTGGCCATGATCGTGCAAAGGCAAAAAGAGATCAATGCCTTTGTAGCGGAAGAGTACTGGGAGCTGAAGACCCTGTACCGCGACACGGAGTTCGTGGCTGCCATCGAGCGCCTGCGCAGCGCCGAAAAAGCGGCCAAGGGCCTGGCCTACCTGAAAGAGCACCTCTTCGAGATCACCTCCGTGGAACGGAAAGAGGGCAAAGAAGGCAACCCGCGCCTGTTCGACCTGACGGCCCTGCAGGTGGAAGCCAATAAAAAATACGGGCACTCGGCCGATGATACACTGAAGCATATCCAAAGCCTCTATGAGAAAAAGCTGGTGACCTATCCCCGGGTGGATACTACCTACCTGCCCGAAGACCTCTACCCCAAAATCGAAGGCATCCTGCAAAGCATGGTTCATTATAAAGCGCTTACGGCCCCGGTGCTGGCGCAGCCCATTCCCAAATCGAAGACGGTCTTCGATGATAAGAAAGTAACGGATCACCATGCCATCATTCCCACCGAGGTATCGCCCCAGAACCTGTCACCCGAGGAAAAGCGGGTCTACGACCTGGTGGCCCGCCGGTTTATTGCTGCCTTTTACCCCGAGTGTAAAGTGGCCAACACCACCGTAATGGGCAAGGTCGGGCAGGTGGCGTTCAAAGCCACGGGCAAGCAGGTGCTGGAAGCCGGCTGGCGCGAAGTGTATGCCCACGAGGCCAAAGCCAAAAAGGAACAGGAAGAAGGGGAAGAAGCGGAAAGGACCCTGCCGGCCTTTGAAGTGGGAGAGCGCGGGCCGCACGAGCCCTGGATCCACCAGGGCAAGACCACGCCCCCCAAACCCTATACGGAAGCCAGCCTGCTGAGGGCCATGGAAACCGCGGGCAAACAGGTGGAGGACGAAGAGATGCGCGAGCTGCTGAAAGACAACGGCATCGGGCGCCCCTCCACCCGGGCCAATATTATTGAAACCCTCTTCCGCCGCAGATACATAGAGAAGAAAAAGAAAAACCTCTTTGCCACCCAGACGGGTATCGACCTGATTGATACGATCCAAAACGACTTACTGAAAAGTGCCGAGCTGACCGGGATCTGGGAGGGCAAACTGCGCAAGATTGAAAAAGGAAGTTACGACCCGGCCACGTTCAAACAGGAACTCATTGACATGGTAGTGGAGCTGACGCGGGAAGTGAAGCGAAGCAGCGCCGGCCCGGTTCGCATGGCTGCGGAACCGGCGGCACAACCGGCTCCTGCCGAGAAAAAGGAAGGCCCCAAAAAGGAGCGCTCACCAAAGAAGGCTAAAGAGCCCCTGTCCATAGAGGGGTTGCCCTGCCCGAAATGCAAAACGCATTTATTGAAGAAAGGGCATAGTGCCTACGGATGCGCCAATTATAATGCGTGCGGTTTTAAAATACCCTTTGAGATCCTGGGCAAGAAATTAAGCGACAAGCAGATCATCGACCTGCTGAGCAAGGGGAAAACCGGTAAGATCAAAGGCTTAAAAATGCCGGGCCGGGACGGGGAGATCGAAGGAAAGCTGGTGATGAATGAAAGCTTTATTGTTGGATTGGAGTAAATGGGCGATGCTGCTTGATTTCTTTTACCCCCCGGTGTTCTTCCCGGGCTTCCTGTGGTCATTCCATCTTACCCATATTTCCAAAGAGCAGTAAAAGGGCCAGGCTGCAGAATAAGGTCCGGGCTCCTGGCTGCCGCCAGGAGCGTTGCTGCAGATCGTTAGGACTCAAAAAGCTCCCTGTTGCTCTATCTTTCCAAATGCATACCACCAGCCGGTGAGGGGCGATTTTCGGTACAGCACCGTTCGCCGTGCGCCGCGGAAGGTATAGGTCACTACCCCTTCCCGTGTGGAGAGCATGGTTTGGAACGACTCCCGTAAGCCTTCTCCTTCCAGCTTCAACGGATCCAGGAAGATCAGTTCGGGATTGTAGTTGAGGGCCAATAGCGGTTGATTGTTGATCGAGAAAAAGATCAATTCTTTGCTCAGCCCGCCCAGTTCCCGGTTGACCAGGGCGCTGAGGCTGTCGAGTTGTATGGAGCAGCCCAGGGCGCCGGCCAGCTTGTTGTCCTTCTTGCGCACCGGCACGGCCACGATGGCGGTATTGTAGCCGGTAGAGCGGCTCACCACCAGGTCGCCGAGCACGGTCTGCCCCTCCAGAAGGCGGGGAAAATAGGACCGGCTGGCCAGGTTGCCCGACACCCGCCCGCTGTCGAGAGTCCAATAGGAGCCGTCGGGAAGGGCGAACCAATAGACGGCCGGCAGGTTCCGGCGGGCCACCATAGCCAGCGGCTCACGGATACGCTCCCACTTGCCCTGGCGCACGGCATCGGTAGCAGCCAGGAGGGAAAATTCGTCGGCTATCTTTTGAAGATGGGCGTCGCTCAGCGACACCAGGGCCTGCAGGGCCAGCTGGGCATCCACGGTAAATGCCGGTGCCGGGTAGGCGCTGTACTCCGGGGACTCGCCATGCTGGGCGGCAATGTTAAGGGCCATAACGGCACAGAACAGGAAAGCCCCCAGGAACCGGAGGTTGTATTTGGTATAGTTTGCCATATGCTTCTCCTGCCGCCGCAGGCGCCGGGAGCATACGCACCAATCGCTTCAGAGCCCTCACAAACCGGTGCGTAGACCGGTGGTGCGGACGGATGTTTTAACTGCCAATAGCGGCATGGGTACAAAGGTACGAAGGGAAAGCTAGAAGCTGTGAGCTATGAGCTACGAGTTGCGAGCCAGTCATTGAGTCATTAGGTCAATAAGTCATTTAGTGGCAGTACTGCCGGTAAACAACCAAGACAATAAGCCGGGTTCGGCGAAGGCGGGGTCCCAGCTGTTGTGGTTGGCTTCGGGATAGAGGGTGAGCCGCACCGTTGCCCGCCTGCGCTCCAGGGCGGCCGCCATGGCTTTGCTGAATTCCGGGACTACCACATCGTCCTTCAGCCCGTGAAAGATCCACCAGTCCGTTTTGCGGAGTTTCCTGGCGGTGGCAGGATCGGCGCCCCCGCAGATGGCAAAGGCCCGCGTGAAGGTGCCGGGCTGGCGGCGCGCGAGTTCGAAAGTGCCCATGCCACCCATCGACAGGCCTCCTACATACACCTGGTCCTTGGGGGGCCGGTACTCGGCGAGGGTAAATTGTACCAGTTGCTGCAGCAGTTCCATAGCCCGCGTGGGCACGCCCTCTTCCAGGAAGTGGAAGCGCCGCTTGCCGGACCCATCGTGCGGGCGCAGCACGTTGCTCCAGTAGCTGGTGGTGGGGCACTGCGGGAAGATGACGATGGCGGGATAATCGCGGCGAACGTCGGCGCGCACAAAAAGCTTGGCGCCATGGGTAAGCTGCTTTTCGTTGTCGCGCCCCCGCTCCCCTGCCCCGTGCAGGAAAAACAATACCGGGTAGCTCCGGGAGGAATCATAATTCACGGGCAGCAATACGCGGTAAGGCAGGGTATCTCCGCCCTGCACCAGCCAGCGCTTTTGAAAGAGCGAGAGGTCCTGGGCATCGAGGCGAACGATACTGAAAAGGACCGCCAGCAGTAGGAAAGAAACAGTCTTCACGAAGTATAAGTGTTTTGCTATTCTGATTGGGTTAATCTCTTCGCATGGTCCGCGTGCGGGGCGACACCCCATTCTCGTTAAAGGCTTCCACCGCGAAATAATAGGCCTGGTCCGTGTTCAGGCTCTTGAGCAAGAGCTCGTTCTTATCATAGACCATCCAGGAGTGATACAGTTTGTCCGGCGCTATGCCCCACAGCACATTGTAGCCCTGGGCGCCCTTCTGCCCTTCCCAGCGCACCAGCGCATCCCTGCGGTCGGCGAGGCGGTTGATCGTAAGGTTGCGCACCGCTGCCGGCGCCTTGCCGCTGCCCACTCCAAACACCCGCAGGTCGGAGATGGCCAGGTGGGGCGTGGGCACATGGATGTTCTTAAAGCGCAGGTAGCGCACCGTGCGCGGCTGGCCCAACTCCACGTAGTCGTTGGGCGTATCCTTGAAACTGTGGCTGCGGTCCACCAGGGTATCCCACCGGCGGCCGTCGGCGGAGCCTTCGATGACGTAGCGGTGGTGCATTCCCGGCAGGCGGCCAAAAAGCCCCGACTGGAAGTCGTGGTAGTTCACCTGTACGGCGTGCACGCTGCCGGCCCGCTCCAGGTCGATCTGCAGCCATTGCTTGTTGGTGGTATCCTGTGCCAGCCAGAAGGTCTTGGCGTTTTCGTCGACCGCCTGTTGGGCACCGTATTTTTCTACCGCCGACGAAGCGGTCACCGGCTTTTTGTACGACAAGAGCATCCAGCCCCGGAAGTCGCCCTGCTTCCCCGACGCACCCGGGGCGTAGTGGGGATAATCGCCAAAGCGGGTGTTGCTCCACATCAGGCCGTCCTTGTCGAAGAAAGTAGGATACATACAGATCCGCCGTTCCCAGATGACGTTCACCGAAAGGGCCATGGAGCCGAAGTGCCACCACTGGCCTGAAGGCCCCTTCACCGTGCTGCCATGGCCGGCGCCGTTCATAAAGCCGCCCGGCTTGTAGGAAAAAGGATTGTTGGGCATATACCTAAAAGGCCCCAGGGGCGAGTCGCTTATATAGGCCCCGTCGCCGTAGACGTTGAACTCGGTGCCGGGCGCGGCATACTGCAGGTAGTATTTGCCGTTATGCTTTGTCATCCAGGGTCCTTCCATATAGCCGCCCAGTACCGTGTCGGAGTGGTTCTCGCCAAAGCGCTCCCAGCCGTGCTCCTTGCCATTGAGGTTAAAGAGCTTATAGGTGGAATCGGAAGGACGGAACCGCTTATGGCGGTCCAGCGTTTTGGCCCTTATGGGAAACACGTTGGAAGAGCCCCAGTATATATAGGCGCTGTCGTTGTCGTCGATAAACAGCGCGGGGTCCTGCAGGTCCCACAGGATGGCGGGCGTGGCTTTCCAGTCGCCCTTTTTGGGGTTGTCGGTGTAGAGCACGCTCATGGAGCCCGAGGGGTCACCGGCCACGTAGAGCACCGAGTCTTTGTAGTTAAAAGCTGCGGGGGCATTGGAGCCCTGGAAATACCACTTCTCCGGCGTAATGAACGACCAGTGGTGAAGGTCGGTGGAATGCCAGTAGCCCATCGAGCGGGTGACGAACATATAGTACTCGCCGCGGAAGGATACCACTGCCGGGTCGGCGCCGGAGCGGTACGATATATTGTTGTGGGCGTTATAGATCATGTAGGTGTAATCCAGGTTGAGCGGGTTGCAGTAAGAGCTCATCTGGGTGATCTGCGCCCGGAGGCTCGTTCGGGGCAGTACAGTCAGCATCATTGCAGCCAACAGTATGGCTTTCGCTTTGATCATATTTATTCTTTTTAGCTGAATGCTTTACGCTATACGCTGTACGGCTGTATCTCCCAACTCTAAACTCTAAACTCTCAACTCTCAACTTTAGAGATGTGGGCTTTCAAACCCCAGCTTCCGCAGCCCGTGTTTGACCTCCGGGCAGCTCATAAAGAGGTTCCACAACAGCGAGGAGCGGTGGTTTTCCATCATCACCACGATGGGTCCCTGGTCGATGGCCAGGTAGCGCTTCGGGTACCAATTGGCCGTCTCGGAAAAGGCATCGTAAAAGCCGTACGGTCCCCAGATCTTATCTTTCATATTCGTGTACCAATGCTTCATCGCTTCCATGGAATATTCCGGCGTGTAGGGCATGGACGCGAGGGCGGCGGTAGGAGAAATCACGCCGAGGTCGTTCTTTTCTCCCGGCGCGTGCGCGGCGTAGCCTTTTACGGAGTACGACGCGGTGAGTCCCCAGCTCTGCGGCCCGTAGCCTTTGTACTTCAGGGGGTTTTCCACGCACCAGGCTCTATTGATGAGGGTATGGGCTTTATTGTGCTGCCCGTAGTCGGCGTAACGGTCTTTGAGGCCTCTGGGGTCCAGCCCCAGGTAAGAATAGTGGGCCCAGAACAGCGGGCCGCCGTATTTGGGGGCGCCGTGGTGCTGGAGCACCAGGGTCTCGCCGTAGGTGGTCACCGTGTCTTTGATAGCGCCTCCACGGGCCCAGCCCTCGTGGTAGACCTCGGCCGGCACGCCATGGGTGGGCGAAGAGGCGGCCAGTACGTACATGATGAGGCACTCGTTGTAGCCGGTCACCTCGAAGTTCATCGCCCAGCCGTGGTTGGGGCTCCAGTGCCAGTAGAGTACATTCTTTCCGTTGCGGTACCAGGTGAAATTCACCTCCCTCCAGAGCTTGTCCATGCGCGCGGCGAGGGCCTGTTCCCGTTCGGAGCCTTTATGAAAGTACTGCCGGGCGCACAAGAGCCCCTGCAGCATAAAGGAGGTCTCTACCAAATCACCCCCGTCGTCTTTAGGTGAGAAGGGCTTGACCCGTCCGGTCTCGCCGTTCCACCAGTGGGGCCAGGCCCCGTGGAAGCGGTCGGCCCGCTCCAGGAAGTCTACGATCTTTTCCAGGCGCTGCACGCCCTGCTCGCGGGTAATAAAGCCCCGTTCGATGCCCACCAGGATGGCCATCACCCCAAAGCCGCCGCCGCCCGAGGTGACCACCATTTTGTCGTTCTGTGGATACACCCCGTCTACGTGGTAGCGCTCACGCGCCAGGCCGCTGGTAGGTTCCGCTCCGTCCCAGAAGTACTGGAAGGTGGCCCGCTGCACCTCGGTAAAAATGGAGTCGTATTCCAGGGAAATGGACCGGTTGTCCCTGCTCTTTCTTTTCAGGGAACTGCAGGCAGGCAGGAGTACTGCTACCCCCAGTAGAACCAATGCAGGAAGGAGGATTCGTTTCATCGTCATTCGTCTTTATGCTTTATTTTTTCTACTACGCTTTTGATTTCCGGGTTGCTCATGAACAGCTTCCACAGCAGTCCTGTCCGGTAATTTTCGATCATCACCACCATGGGTGCCTGGTTCAATCCCATATAGATCCCGGAGCACCACTCCTGTTCCAGGCTGAAAGCATCGCGGAAGCCGTATTCGCCCCACAGGAAGGAGCCGTAGTTATAGTAATAGTTTTTCAGGGCCTTCATCGACTCCTCAGGGGTATAGGGGAAGGAGGATACCGCCCCGGTAGGTGCAATTTTCCCGCGGTCCTGTCGCAGGACAGGCTCGTCGGCCGAATAATCGTATGGCCCGTCGGAGGCCGTAAGGCCCCAGCAGCTATCGCCATAGCCGGTGTACCTGCCGGGGTTCTCGAGACAGTAGCGGTAGTTGATCAGGGCGATGTTCCGGTTATTGGTAAAATAGTTGGTCCAGGCGTCGGTGAGCTGGTGCGGGTCGAAACCCAGGTAGGAGTAGTGAATAAAAAAGAGGGGGCCGCCATTGGAGACGCCCACGGGCAGGGGTACACCAAAATAAGTATTGCCGTTGGTATACATCGATCCCTCTCGGGTGCCGCCCCAGGCGCTACGGTACTGCTGGCCGGTGCTGTCCCTGTTGGCCCAGCCCGTGTAATACAGGGAAGCCGGTACGCCATGGGTCGGAGAAGCTATGGCCAGCAGGTAGGTGATCATGGTTTCGTTCCAGCCAATAAGGCGGTGGTTGATGACCCACTCCTTATCGGGTGACCAGTGCCAATAAAGGAATTTACTATCAGGGAAACGGCGGTACCAGCTCCACTCCACCCCTTGCCAGATGCGGGTGATGCGGTCGCGGATCTCTTTTTCCGCAGCATTTGCACCATTGAAGTAGGCCCGGGCGGTCAACAGCCCCTGCACCAGGAAAGAGGTTTCCACCAGGTCGCCGCCATTGTCGCGGGGGCCAAAGAAAGGCTCCACTTTACCGGTAGGCCCGTCGATGAAATGGGGAAAGGCCCCATGGAACTGATCGGCTTTCTCTAAAAAGCGCACCACCTTCAGGAACCGGTCCACCGCCTGCTGCCGGGTAATGAACTTCCTTTCGGTGCCGGCTATGAGGGCCATCAGGCCAAAGCCCGACGCCCCGGTAGCGATCATGTCCCTGCGACCGGGAATGTTCTCCCTGGCCAGGCCGCTATGGGCCTCTGCGCCTTCCCAGTAATAGCGGAAGTGGGCTTCCTGCACCATGGTCAGCAGCTCTTCATCACTCATGGATTTGGTGGCAGCCCACACCGAAGCTGAAGGTGCGGCTTCTTTATAGTTCCGGTCCAGGTACGAGACCCGGTAATGGTAGGCCTTACCCGTTTCACCCGTATAATCGGCATAGCGGTGGATGAGCGGCCACTGTACGGCCAGGGGGGTGAAAGTCTTCCCATCAGCCGAACGATAGACCTTTACCCATTTTACCGCCGTATCTTCCGGGGGTGACCATTCTATGTCGATGTGCCGGGCATAGCCCCTGGCCCGAACCAACCTGGGCGCAGTCTTTATTTGTGATGGTGGATATTCTGGCACCAGCTCAATGTCATCGATAAATACCTGGTGCTGCCCCCCATCTCCGCTTGCCTGTGAGAACACCAGTCCTAAGCTGGCAGAAAATTGGGAAAGGTCAAAACCGCTGAAGGCAGACAGGGGCACGGAGACTCTTTGCCATTGTTTTTTCGGCAGGCGGGAAATAAAGGCCCTCAGGGAAACCTTAGCGGAGACGCTGCTATCGCGGTTCATAAGCTGAACGGCAGGCAGGTGTTGAAGGGCAGTTGCCTCGCTATTTATTAAGAGATGAAAGGAAAGCCGGTTGGGCACCCTCAGCTTGTCCTGGCCCCGAAGCTGGGGTTTAAAGAGGTGGGCCGTCCAGGTTCCACCTTTTCCGTTGACGTAGGTGAGCTCCAAGGAATTGCCGGGCGTAAAGGCCTGGCCGGTGCTCACCGGCAGCTTTTGTCGCTTGTTTTTGACCCAGGATGGGTTTGTATAGGAGGTCTTGCTGTAAAACCAGGAGCCCTCCATGGGACTGTTGGCAAAGAATAGATAGTCATAGGCCGGCTCCCGGGCGAAGCTCCCCAGGGACAACAGCAAGACAAATCCGATGATTTTCTTATTCACATCCGGTTGATTAAGAAAGTTAGCTCATGTATTCCGGGCCGGTTCTTCGCTGGATATCGGGCTGGGGAAGTTTTGGCACTAAAGATAATTCATACGGGGCCTATCCTACTACGGTTCTTTACCGTTAGGCCCGTTGACTCAACAATAATTTGCAATGCTACAAAAACCGGTCCCTTGCTGTTGCAGACCGTCACCCGCCTTCCACTTTTGGGTCACCGGTGAAAAGAGTGAGAGCTCCCGTGCAGCATTTTGCCCCCCA
>DASWYM010000402.1:0-6371 GCA_036404975.1 Chitinophagaceae bacterium | reverse complement strand
GAGGGTTTTTCCCGTGGAGCTTTTTGCAGTTACGCTCACCGCATACGTTCCGGAAGCCGGGTAACGATAGCTTACTTTGCCAGTAGGAACGGTCTGATATACGCCATTGCCAAAATCATACTCATAGGTGGCGGCATTGGTGGCCGTAGCGGTAAACGATACATTCCCACTGTTGTCGGCACTTACCTCGGCGCTAACCACCAGGTTCAAAGGAACAACTTCCGCCGGGCCATTATTACTACTCTTTTTATCGCAAGAGAAGAAAGACAACATAGACAGAAGCAGTATGATCGACATAGGGTTCTTTAATCTGAATGAATAGTATTCCATAAACACACTTTCCTTATTGATACAGCCACTATTGTTTTACGATCAACTGCTGGTACCACGCGTTCCCATCCGTGCCAATATTGCGCAGGAAGATGGTATTGGCAGTAACCTTGAGGATCTCGTAGGCTTTGCCCCCGGTTCCAAAGTTGATGATGCCATTGCCCGGCACAATGAACTGGATCCTGGTGGACACAGCTGCAGTACTTCCGGAGGTAGCATCCATGAAGGCCAGCTTCCTGGTACCCCCTGGGTTGACCGCATAACATGCATCGTCACCACTAACACCATAGACACCTGTGCCGGCCTTGGTAAGGAATGATTCGCCCTTGTTATTTACGGTCATAGAGATGTTTTTGTTCGCATCAACCGAAAAGGTGATCTCATCATCATAGGCACACTCCGCGCGGGTGTTAGGAGCAGCAGCATACCAACTGGGCGTAAAGCCATCTGCCGGTCCGACGCCAAAGTGACCCATAGCATTCCGATCAGTAACAAAAGTTTTGGAGGAACCACCTGTAAGAGCTGTAATAATGGCTTCAGGGATTTCAAACCGTACGTATACCGTAACCTTTTTGCTGATGGTCGAAATTGCGCCTCCCGTACCGATAGCATTCACCGTAACGGTGTAGGTGGAAGTACCGGGGTTGGTAAATTTTTTAACGATGGTTCCTGTAGGCACCGGCTGTGTTGAAGTACCATCACCGAAATCGAATACATAGGTCAGGGCATCTTTGGAACTGGCCGTGATGGTCACCGCACCCGATCCGTTACCCTCCGGGTTGGCCGCATCTGCACCCGCTATCGTGGTGGTCAGTACCAGGTCGGAGGGTGCTTTGATGTCCCCAAAGGAATAAGATTCCTTTTTACAGCTGCCGATGGCCAGCAGGCCGCTAATCAGGCAGGCAGAAAGAATATATTTAAACATAAGACTGTTCATTTAATTGTTAGTTAAGCTTGATGTCATCAAACAGGTAGGTAAAGTTGGCGGACCCGTCCCCGGTGGTACCGTTATCAAAAATGAGCACCACTTTGTGATATTCATTCGCGGTATTGATGGCCGAGTAATCAAACGTCAGCTCTTCCCAGGCGTTGGCCACCGTGGTGGTCACTTCTTTCTCGAAGTTCTTAGTGTTATCCGTGGCGTTCTCCACTTTCAACAGCACCTTCGCTCCCACTCTTGGTGAGAACACTTTCATCTTCATCGTTTTCTGAGTAGAGAAGTCGATCGGGCCATCCAGGGTGATATAAGCGCCACCCCATGGCTGGCCGGCACCTTTTACCATCTGTGCCACCTTAGCGCTGGTGTTGATACCACTTGACTGGGGGTTGCTGACCACCGTCACGGCACCGCCATCAAAGTTGGTAAAGGCGTAGGCAAGCGTTGATGACTCAAATGTCAGTGGCAGTGCCAATTCCTCAGCAGGCATGGCATTGGTCAGGCGGATATCATCAAAGAGGAACGTAAAGTTGGCCGTACCATCACCCGCGGTACCATTATCGAAGATCAGTACCACATTCTGGTAAGCGTTTGCGGTATTGATAGCCGTATAATCAAAAGCAAGGTCTTCCCATGCATTGGCGACAGTGGTTGTTACTTCTTTCTCGAAGTTCTTGCTGTTATCCGTTTTGTTCTCCACTTTCAATAACACCTTAGCACCTACTCTTGGAGAGAATACTTTCATCCGGAACACCTTATTAGCCGAGAAGTTGATCGGCTCGCTGAGGCTGATAAAGGCACCACCCCAGGTTTGACCGGCACCCTTCACCATACGGGCTACCTTGCTGCTGGTGTTGCCACCGCCTGATTGAGGATTGTTAATCACTGTTACATTACCACCATCAAAGCCGGTAAAGGCATAATTGAGTGTCGGGGACTCAAAGGTCAGCGGCAGGGTCAGCGACTCGTTGGGCATCGAGCTCGTCAGGTTGATATCATCGAAGTAGTACGTGTAGTTGGCTGAGCCATCACCAGGAGTCCCCAGGTCGAAGATCAGTACCACCTTCTGGTAAGAGTTAGCGGTATTGATGGCCGAGAAGTCGAAACCCAGTTCTTCCCAGGCATTGGCAGTAGTAGTTGCTACTTCTTTCTCATAGTTCTTGGTGCCATCCGTCAGGTTCTCTACTTTCAGCAACACCTTCGCACCTACTCTTGGCGAATACACTTTCAGGCGGAACACCTTGTTGGCCGAGAAGTTGATCGGTGCTCCCAGAGTGATAACAGCTCCTGCCCATCCTTCCGGTGCACCCTTCACCATCTTGCCTACTTTGCTGCTGGTGTTGATGCCACCGGGCTGCGGGTTGTCCACCTTCGTCACAGCACCACCGCCAAAGCCGATAAAGGAGTAATCAACAGTAGCCGATTCAAAGGTGATGGGTAGCAGTACAGGATTCACAATGGTAACCGGCTTCACGATCTCGGCACTGGCGGCACCACCGCTCAGGGCCACCACTTTCACGTCATAAGTACCTACGGCAGCATAGGTATGCGTCACACTCTCACCTTCCAAAAAGGTTACCGGCACTTCGTTGGGCACATCTCCAAAATATACTTTAAAGTTCGTCTCATACTGAGCCTTTGCCTGCACACTGATCTTCATGCTGTTGTTGGGATCCACCGTAATGGTCGCTTCCACATTCTCAGGCGCCTTGAACGACACGGTCAGCTGTTGGGTCGACTCTGTAACTTTACCCGTTACCGAATGCCCTTGCAGCTTCACCGTATAAACCCCTTCTGCATACTTATGGGTAACGCTTTTGCCGGCTTCCACTTTCGCAAAAGCTGTGGGACTATCACCAAAATAGACATTATAATAGGCGGCACCGGTGCCATTAGGCGTAATGGTAACCATACCGGTGTTGTCCTGGGTAATCTCGAATAAAGAGGAGAGCTTCTCGGGGGCATTGCCCGAAGTGGCAAAGGAAATATCATCATGATCCTCCTTTGTACACCCGGCCACCATCAGGGCCAGGAAAGCAATACTCAGAATATATTTAAACATGGTCATTGTTTGTTATTGAAGGATTAGTAATTAATAACCGTTGTTTTGTTCCAGCCCTGAGATCTCCACTTCCCGCTGCGGGATGGGGAACACTTCATGCTTTCCGGTAACAAAACCCCTGATCTTGGCGGCTGCCTGCCCGGTACGCACCAGGTCAAAGAAGCGGTGGCCTTCCATGGCCAGCTCCAGCCTTCTTTCTTCCCAGATGGCATCCCTCAGGGCCGTGCCGGTAGCGGTGATATTATGTGTGGCGTCTCCAAACGCACGCTCCCTCACCCGGTTCAGGTAAGCCTGCGCCTTTGTGTCGTTGGGCGTAGTGGAACGGTTGTATGCTTCGGCCGCCATCAGCAGCACATCGGCAAAGCGGATGGTCCTGAAGTTATTCAGGTAGTTCAGCTCCAGCTGGCCCGAGGTCTCCCCTTTGCGGGGCAGGTACTTCTGGTTATACAACCCGGTGTTTTTATACGGAGCTACCTGGTAGGTAATGTTAAAGGATGGATTGGCAGCCTTATACGCTTCGATGTCCAATACAGCCACGCCCTTCCGCTGGTCGCCGGCTGCATAAGCGGCAGCCAGGTTCTGGGTAGGCAGGTTGGTGCTCCAGCCCGGTGCATAAGGCATAGCCGCAGAACCATTCAGGCCGCGGATACCGGTTTGCTGTACGGCATAGTTGCCCTGGCCGCGGGTCTGTCCACCCCAGTTATAATAGGGTGAGGAGTTGGAGTACTGGATCTCGAATACGGATTCGGGACCGTTTTCACCACTGGCCACGAAGATGGAGCCAAAGTCAGATACCAGCGTAAAGACATTGCTGTTGATCACGTTCTCGAGCATCGGTCCAGCCTGGTCAAACTTGTTTTGGTACAGGTACACCTTGCCCAACAGGGCTTGTGCGGCGTATTTGGTAATTCGTCCCTTTTGTACCTGCACGGCCGGCAGGGCGGCAACGGCTGCCGTAAGGTCGGCTTCGATCTGCTTGTAAATTTCCGCCTTGGCCGTACGCTTCAGGCTCTTTGACTCACTAAGGCTTAAACGCTTATCCACAAAGAAGGGCACATCGCCAAACATGCGCACCAGGTGGAAGTAATAATACGCTCTAAGGAAATACACTTCACCAAACAGGGCCTCCTTACCGGCAAAAGAAACAGCAGCCCCGGCAGGATTAGCATCCTTGTATTGGAGCATGTAATTGGCCCGGTTTACCCCTTCATAAGCCGACACCCACAGGTCCTGCAGCGTGGAGTTCACCGGTGTGTGGGTCATGTCGTCGATCTGCTGCAGCGACAATACGTCGGAGGCATTTTCACCACCGGCTACGGCGTCGTCGGAGGCGATATCGCTGACCACCACTTCCTGGTTCAGCCATTGCAAGGGCGTGTACACACTGACCGCCATGGTACGGTAATCGTTTTCGGATTTGAGGTAATCCAGCTCCGTGATTCGGAAATCATCGTGCGGGTCATAATCCACCCATTTTTCACAGGCCGTAAAGGAGACCATTACAGCCAGCAG
This sequence comes from Chitinophagaceae bacterium, assembly GCA_036404975.1. Lineage (GTDB taxonomy): Bacteria > Bacteroidota > Bacteroidia > Chitinophagales > Chitinophagaceae > Flavisolibacter. Next base: position 1,530 of record DASWYM010000402.1, on the reverse strand, counting down.
GGTAAATACTTTTATGATTCGATTGTTCATGGTAATACTTTTTAAAGGAGATTATAATTTGATATCCAGTCCAACCGCATAAGTGCGGGCCTGCGGGTAAGCACCACGGTCGATACCCGTGTTTAAAATACCGCCGGGGATTTCAGGATCATACCCGGTGTACTCCGTAAAGGTGAATGCATTCTTTACCTGTACATAAGCCCTCAGGTTGCTAAACACCTTACCGGTAAGCGACTTGGGGAAATTATAGCCCAACTGCAGGTTCTTGATCTTTACAAAAGAGCCATCTTCTACATAACGGTCGCTCACGCGGATGTTGCTGTTGGCATCAGTAAAGGAATACCTGGGATACCGCGCATCATTGGTAGAGCCTGGACCTGTCCAACGACCCAGAACAGAACGGTCCTTATTGGTAAAGTTGGCATTCCGCTCGTAGGCACGGTAGATATCATTTCCAACGGAAGCATAGGTGAAGGCGGTGAAATCAAGATTCTTATACGTAAGGTTCAGCGTCCATCCCAGGGTAAAATCAGGGAAAGGATCCCCAATCTGGGTCTGGTCGGCCGCCGTGATCATCTTGTCGTTGTTAACGTCCACAAAACGGATATCACCCGGTACGGCACCGGCCTGGGCAGGGCTTTGGGCAATCTCCTCTGCTGTCTGGAACAGCCCGTTGGTTTTATAGCCATAGAAATAGCCCGGAGTAAAGCCTTTTTCAAACACGGTCACCGTCTGTGATTGGCCATTGAAGTAGCCACCTCCCAGGATTCGCGCAGTACCGTCTTCATTGGTGGCCGTCACCTGGTTTTTCGACGTGGTGAACGTAAGACTGTTGTTGATATTAAAAGAACGGGCAATGGTTTCGTTGTAACCCAGGGTGATGTCCACCCCACTGCTCCTGGTAGAACCAATGTTGGCAGAAGGAATAGGCACCGTACCCAGGTACAGGGAAGCAGAAGGCGTAAACAGCAGACCGTCCACTTCCTTCCGGAAGTAGTCGGCCGACAGGGAGAACCTCCCCTTTAAAAAGGTCATATCAAAACCGGCATTTGCCTGGAGCTGCTTTTCCCAAGCCAGGGCTTTGTTGGCAGCAGAAGCTACGGTTGATCCGGGAACAAATACATCGCCAAAGGTGTAGCCATTACTGTTGGGAGGGTTACCGTAACTGGGGCCGCCGGTAGCAATGCTTACGATCTGCGGGTCCACATTCTCATTACCGATCGAACCATAACTACCCCTGATCTTCAGGTGGTTGATTACGTTTGACCGGAAGAAATCCTCGTTGCTGACCACCCAGCCCAGTGAGCCGGAGAGGAAGTTGGCAAACTTATTTTCCGGACCGAAGGCATACGATCCATCGCGGCGGAAGGATAAGGAAGCCAGGTACTTATTGTTGAAGTCATAATTGACCCGGGAGAAATAGGATATGTTCTTACGGAAATACTGGTAATACGAGCCGTCGCGGGCATTGGGGTTGGCCGCGGTATTGCTGCCGGTAGCAGCTGTAAAATCAGCAAACTCCCAGGAGTT
>DASWYM010000401.1:0-5314 GCA_036404975.1 Chitinophagaceae bacterium | reverse complement strand
CAATGACCATTTCAATGCTAACCACACCGACAACGACTAAACTTCCCGTCATGGAACACTTCTACACCCTGCAGGGAGAAGGAGTATACCAGGGAAAAGCTGCCTATTTCATCCGCCTCGGCGGCTGCGATGTGGGCTGCGTGTGGTGCGATGTCAAGGACAGCTGGGACGGGGGCAAGCATCCCCTGTGGACCATAAACGACCTGGTGGCCGAGGTAAAAGCCACCCCTACGGAAATAGTGGTCATTACCGGTGGCGAACCCCTGATGCACGACCTCACTGAACTGACCGCGGCTTTAAAGAAGGCTGGTCTGCGCACCCACATGGAAACCTCCGGCAGCTCGCCGCTTTCCGGCACCTGGGACTGGATCACCCTGTCGCCCAAAAAGTTCAAAGCCCCCTTGCCCGAAGTGCTGCCCCATGCCCATGAGCTGAAAGTAGTGGTCTTCAATAAAACGGATTTTGCCTGGGCCGAACAGTGGGCCGCCCAGGTCGCCCCGCAGTGTAAGCTTTTCCTGCAGCCCGAATGGAGCAAGGCCGACGCCATCACCCCGTTGATCATCGATTACATCAAGGCCCACCCCCAGTGGCAACTCTCCCTCCAAATCCACAAATACATCAACGTTCCATAGTCTATAGACCATGGTCTATGTTCTATGGACTTTAAACTTTAAACCTTAAACTTTAAACTACTTTATACATCTTCCCCGGCATCCCTACGATGACGTTCTGCAGTTCCAGGTTCAGGAGCGCCGCCGCTACAGCACTGCTGCTTAGCCCGCTTTGAATATTGATCTCATCGATGTGCACGGATTCTTTCTGCTGCAGCAGGTTTAATATCTTGTACTCATCGGGCGACAGGTCAATAAACAATTCCTTTTGAGGACGGGGCTTCTTCTTTTGCTCGCCCCAGCCCAGCATCTCCAGCAGGTCTTTAGCACCGGTAACCAGCGACGCCATATTGTGCTGGATCAGGTGATTGCACCCACCGCTCATTTTATCGGTAATGCGGCCCGGCAGTGCAAACACATCGCGGTTATAGCTGGCCGCCAGCTTGGCGGTGATCATGCTACCGCCCTTCACCTCGGTCTCGATCACTACCGTGGCGTTACTGATGCCCGCCACAATGCGGTTACGCTGTGGGAAATTATGTTTATCAGGGTCTGTACCGCTGAAGAATTCAGTCAGTATCCCGCCTCCCTCCAGGATCATCTCCCGCGCCAGCCGGGTATGCTCCTGGGGATAGATCTTATCCAATCCATGGCCCACTACACCCACGGTGGGCAATTGATTCTTCAGGGCGGCCCGGTGGGCAATGCCATCAATGCCGGTAGCCAGGCCGCTCACCACCAGCACCCCTTCGCCTGCCAGGTCCTCTACCAGCTGCTCGGTAAAGTGCCTCCCGTAATCGGTCTGCCGGCGGGTACCCACAATCGAAAGCACCCGTGCGGCATTCAGGTCGGCCGTTCCCTTATAAAACAGTATGGTAGGCGGATCATAACAATTCAGCAGGCGCTTGGGGTATGCGGCATCGGTGAGGAACAGTGGCTGGATCTTGTACTTCTCAATAAAAGCCATCTCGTTTTCGGCCACAGAGAAATCTTTAAAGTCCCGGATGGCTCTGGCCCTCACTTCGCCCATCCCCTCGATCTTCTCCAGCTCGCGGCGCTTCGCCTTGAACACTGCCGATGCCGAGCCATAGTGCTGCACCAGCAGCCGTGCCTGCACATCGCCGATGTTGGGCACTAACGTCAATGCCAATTGGTAAACTAGTTCGGAAGACATGGTGGTAGTTCCCACAAATTACTAAATCTTTCCGCTCTTTAAAAGCAAAGCCTTATACTACCTGTTCACCTTCCAACCTCTCTCCTCCCACATAAAAAAAGGAGCCGAAGCTCCTTAACTATTTTACTGATATAATGTCCTCATCCCGACTCCCGACTTTCAACTCTCAACTCCCAACTCACGTCCTTCACTCACCACTCACCACTCACCACTCATCACTCATCACTTCGCTACCACCTTCAGCTCTGTTCTCCGGTTCTGCGCCCGGCCCTCCTCGGTCGTGTTCGTGGCAATCGGCTTCGTCGCGCCAAAGCCTTTCGACGACAGTCGGGTAGCGGCAATGCCTTTGCTCTTCAGGTAATTCACTACAGACTTCGCGCGGTTCTCCGAGAGTTTCAGGTTGTCGGCTGCTCCGCCCACGTTATCGGTATGTCCCTCAATGAGGATCTTTACCGTGGGGTTCTCGGTCAGCAACTGCACCAGGCGGTCCAGTTCCACCTGCGATTCGTCTTTCAGCTCGTACTTATTAAAGTCGAAGAAGATGTTGCGCAGCACCACCCCGGCGGCCACTTCAATGGGCTGCAGCGGAATATCCTTTTTATAGGTGGAGTCCGGGTCCTTTCCCTTCAGTGAATAGTTATCTGAGTAAAACAGGTAGCCTTTACGCGCCACGTTGAAGGCATAATCCTTACCCACTGGCAGGGTGATCAGGTAATTACCATCTTCGTCTGTCTGCACTTTGGAGAGGGTTTGCCTGCTGGACAGGTCGATCAGCTCCACCGAAGAAGGAAGTCCTTGTTTGGTCTTATTGTCAAATACCTTTCCCTTCACCCACAGGGTCTTATAGGGACGGATGTCTTCCCTCAATTCAAAGCTGTAAATATCCATCAGTCCTTTCCCATCGCCGCGGTCGCTGGCGTAATAAGCGGTCTTGCCATTGGCGGCAATAAACAGCGTACCCTCGCGGTTTACCGTATTGATCGGGTAGCCCAGGTTCTCCGGCTTCCCCCATTTACCGCCGGGCGCCCGGCGAACCAGGTACAGGTCGTCATCACCATAGCCGGTGTGGCCGGTAGAGGCGAAATAAAGCGTCTGGTTGTCGGCATGGATAAAGGGCCCCTGCTCGTCGCCCGGCGTATTGATTTCCGGTCCCAGGTTCTCGGGATCGCTCCAGCGCCCGTTGGGCAACAGGTGCGACACATAAATATCACTGCCACCCAGCCCCCCGGGCCGCTTACTGGCAAAATACAGATCCCGCTTATCGGGCGAGAGGCTGGGTTGAGATTCCCAGTCTTCCGTATTAATCTTGTTGCCCATATTGGTAGCCTGGCTCCAGCCCTCCCTGGTCAGGTACGATATATACAGGTCGCAACTCCCCATCCCCTCCGGGCGGTTGCAGCCGGTGAAGACCAGCCAGTTGCCGTCCTGCGAGATGGTTTGCGCTCCCTCGCTTTCCGGAGTATTGATGTTGCCGGTGAGGCGGCGGGCCGCTTCCCACTGGCCAAAATTCTCGCTCACAAAAAAGTCTTCGTTGCGCCCTCCCAGCCGGCGGGTAAAAATGAGGGCCTTTCCATCGATCGGCATCGAAGGCCAGTATTCCGACTCCGGCGAGTTTACACCGGGACCTATATTCTGCGGGGCAAAGACGTAATTGGTGTTGGGATGGCTTTTGGCATACTCCACGGCAAAGAGGTAGCTCTTACGGCGAAACTCCGCCGCCTTGCGCGTATTGGGATTCATCTTCGGGCGTGCCAGCAGGGCATCCACTGTTGCCAGCGCTTTTTCAAACTGCCCCTGTGCCGCCAGGTTGATCGAATAAGGCAGCCGCAGTTCCGAAGTATAGTTGGAGTCGAGGGCAAAAGCCTTCTCGTAGGTAGCCACGCTGGACGCCGGGTCCTTCAGCTCGCCATACACGCCCGCCAGCGACAGGTAGGCGTCAATATAGTTTTTATCCAGCTTAATGGCTTCATTCAGCAATTGTATCGCCCCTTTGTACTCGCCATACTCGGCCATCGTCAGCCCCTTCTCGTAAGCTGCCACCGCCTTCTTGTTGATTTTTGATTGATCGTACTGAGCACCGGCAGTACTGGTTAGGATGAACAGGCAAAGTGCCATCAACAGATGAAAAGGGTTCTTCATGTATGGAAGTTAGTGAGTTATACGGGAAATTGGCAATGAAAAAAGTTAAAGGAGCTGTTAGCTGCCAGCTGCTAGCTTAGATCGTTTACAGGCCCGGTTGTCCTATTGAACCCGGAGGGTGGTTTTTCACCCTGTCAGCTTCACGGAAAACTGGTAGATACTCCCTATATAACGGGTATATAACCAGTATGAAACTAGTATCTATATAGATACTGGTTATATACTGGTCAGATAGTGGTTATATACTGGTCGGATACTGGTCAACCCCGGAGGAGAAGGGGCGGAAAGCACTTCGTATTAATGTAACAAACACCCGAAAAGGGGTGTTTGCGACAAAGAAGTAAGAAGTCGAAGCTCCTTTAGAATACCTGTATGTCTGTTGGTGCTGTAAAGGATCTAAAGCTCGCAGCTAGAAGCTCGCAGCTCGTAGCTATTCACTTAGTTACTTCTTCCTGCTCCACACCACGAAGTCCGTCTGGGGGATCTTCTCGATACCCAGTTGGCGCAGCATGTTCACCAACTGGCCCCGGTGGTAGGTGTTGTGGTTAAAAAGATGGAGCAGCACCTGGAAAACCGGCTGCTTGAAGCGCTCCTTGCGTAAATTGGTATAAAAGAACTCATGGCTGAACATGTGTTCCTGGGCACCGTTTACCCACTCGGCCCACTGGCGGTCGAGGGTCTGCAAGCCGGCAACGACATCCTTTATTCCCCCGGCAAAGTCATCCGAAGGGCGGGTGATGCGCTCCTGCAGCTTCATGCGTTGCCACCATATGCTTTCCGCGTCCCACATATGGAGGAGGGTGCCCTGGAGGCTGTTGAAGCTGCTGGGTACCGTAGCGGTCAGCTGCGCCTCGGGTAGCTGTTGGATGAGCTCCAGGAGCAGGCCGTTGGCCCACGCATTATAAGTCGATAACTGTTGCAGGATTACCTTCATGGTTTTGCCAGTACATTTGCTGACTCTAATTAACAAAGAAGTTTATTATGGATGCGAAAAAATTTCCCCTCAGCGGCTTTAGCTCCGTAGCCGTGCACAGCGGACACGAGAAAGACCCCCGCCACGCCCACCTGGTACCCATTTATGCATCCAGCACCTATGTGTACGACAGCGCCGAGCAGGGCATGCGCCGCTTCAGCGGCGAGGAGGAAGGCTATATCTACTCGCGCTGGGGCAACCCCACCATCACCGAAGCCGAAGAGAAGATCGCCGCCTTGGAGACCTTTGGGTTGGATGTGGAGCTGAAAGGCATCCTGCACGCTTCGGGCATGGCCGCCATCTCTACCCTCTTCCTGGCCAACTTGAAGAGCGGCGATAAGGTATTGACCCACTACTCGCTCTACGGCGGGTCGGAAGAGATCATCCATAAAGTGCTCCCCGGCCTGGGAATCACCC
>DASWYM010000400.1:0-10420 GCA_036404975.1 Chitinophagaceae bacterium | reverse complement strand
TCGCGATGTCGGGCTCGCTCTGCAACAGGTTCAGGAAAGTGGTCATGGCCTTTACCCCGTCCAGCAGGGCATCGTCCATGTTCACATCCAGCACCTGTGCGCCGCCTTCCACCTGCTGGCGGGCTACGGACAGGGCTTCTTCGTATTTATTCTCTTTGATCAGTCGGGCGAACTTCTTCGAGCCGGTTACATTAGTGCGCTCCCCCACATTCACAAAGTTGCTCTCGGGACGTACAACCAGCGGCTCCAGGCCGGCCAGTCTCAGGTATGGTTTTATTACGGTTGGTTCATTCATGTCAGGCTTCCAGTGTTTGTTCTACAATAGGTAACGGGCGGGGCTTTACTCCCTTTACGTGTTCGGCAATGTGGCGGATGTGGTCGGGGGTGGTGCCGCAGCAGCCGCCCACGATGTTCACAAAGCCTTCCTTCGCCCACTCTTCTATAAAGTGGCCCGTATCCTCGGGCTGCTCGTCGTACTCGCCCATAGCGTTGGGCAGGCCGGCATTGGGGTAGGCCGAGGTGAAGCAGGAGGCAATGCCACTCAGCTCCTCGATGTGGGGGCGCATTTCCTGGGCGCCCAGCGCGCAATTCAGCCCCACGCTCAGCGGCCGTGCGTGCGCTATCGAGGTATAAAAGGCTTCCAGCGTCTGCCCGCTCAGCGTACGTCCCGAGGCGTCGGTTATGGTACCGCTGATCATCACCGGTAGCTCGGTCTGCTTTGTATCGCGGAAGTACTTCTTGATGGCAAAGATGGCCGCTTTGGCGTTCAGCGTGTCAAAGATGGTCTCCACCAGCAGAAGGTCCGAGCCGCCTTCCACCAGGCCTTTCACCTGCTCGTAGTAGGCTTCCACCGCCTCGTCAAAGGTCAGCGCCCGGTAGCCGGGGTTGTTCACGTCGGGCGAGAGGGAGAGGGTCTTGTTCATCGGTCCCAGCGAGCCCGCCACGAAGCGGTCCCTGTCAGCCTCCGGGTGTTCCTGCAGGTATTCCCCGATGGCTTCTTTGGCGATGCGGGCCGCCGCCACGTTGATCTCGTAGGCCAGCGCCTCCATGCCGTAGTCGGCCATGGACACCCGCTGGGCGTTGAAGGTGTTGGTTTCCAGGATGTCGGCCCCGGCGTCAAGGTATTGCTTGTGGATCTCTTTGATGATCTGCGGCTGTGTCAGGCACAGCAGGTCGTTGTTGCCCTTCACATCCGAAGGCCAGTCTTTGAAGCGCTCGCCGCGGTAGTCGGCCTCCTCCAGCTTATAGCGCTGGATCATGGTGCCCATTGCCCCATCGATCACCAGGATGCGCTCTTTCAGTAAATCACGAATATTTGCCATGGTATAAATCCCCTGGCGGGATAACTTGCCTGCCGGCGCCTGGTGCAACAAAACCTGTAAACGATGAAACTGTATGCGAGAGTTCCTGCGTTTATTAGTTCTGTTGTGTGGCCGAACAATAAACAAATCCGCCTGAGATGCTGCAAAAGTAGGTAAATGTGAAGACATAAGCCACAAGCTGCAAGCTGCAAGCCGCAAGCAGGTCATTTACAACGGTATTTACCCCTCCGCTCAGACGGGAATCGTGAATGGTGAATCGGCAATCGTAAAAATACCACCCCCTTCTGTTATGCTGGATCTGCCAACTCAGCACTTAGGATTCTTAACGCACGGATCAATCCGGTCTCCGGATGAATCCCTAAATCCGTGGTCCGCAATGTCAAAGAACTTAAGAGAAGCTGCAAGCCACAAGCTCCAAGCTTCAAGCAGAAAAACACCTGATCCCTTTTATCTCTCGCTGCCCCATCTCTAACCCTCCCTCTGAACGGCCCGGCCCTGCAGCTCTCTCCTAATCCCCAGTCCCTAGTCCCTAATCCCTCTGAAGGTACACTCCTCACTATCCCTTTTCCAAGCCTCGTGTCCGAAACGACCGCAAATGACCGCAAATGACCGCTTTTGACCAAGCTCCAATACACAAAAGACACCGACAGCTCCCTCCTAATTCCCAATTCCTAATCCCTAATCCCTAATTCCTGCTCCCTAATCCCTAATCCCTCCTCAAGGTACACCCCCCGCTACCCCCTTTCCAAATGCCGATCCTTTTTATTCCCATCTTTTCCCATCTTATCCTTTCTTTTCCCATTCTGGCCGCATAAAGAACTGCCTTGTCCTAAACTGTTTCCTGCCCATTAGCCGGCCCCTCTCATTTGCACATCCGCACATTCGCACATCTGCTCATTTGCTAATTCACTAATTTACTTCCTGGTCTCCCCCTTTTCCAAATGCCCGGGGTCATTCTGGCCGATTTGGCCGGTTTTGACCGGAAGAAGACGTACTGGTGCCGGTAAAGAACAGCGCTTTCTGCTATCTATTACAAAGTTCCTGAAGCATGGTGGTGTAAAGAAGTAGGATAGGTCTACAAGGGTCTATACTTCCTATTATTTCCTGTTTTGGGCTATAAGGGAAGGCGGGAGGCGTGCTGATTCCATTGAGTTCGCCATTGGCCGGGGCCTCCCATTACATTCACACATTTTTTTCGTGGTTCAAAACAAAGAGGATCGCCAGGGCGATCCTCTTAAAACTTGTAGCTTGAAGCTTGTAGCTTGTAGCTTGCAGCTTCTATCTCGTTGATACATAACTCTCGATCGGCAGCCGGTTCTGCAGGCTTCGCGCCAGCGTCATCTCGTCGGCGTACTCCAGTTCGCCGCCAAAGGCAATACCGCGGGCAATGGTCGTAATGCGCACTGTCTGGGGCACCTTCTTCTGGATGTAATAGATAGTCGTATCCCCCTGGATCGTGGGGCTGAGGGCGAAGATCAACTCCGTGGTCCCTTCCTTCGCCACCCGGTGGGCAAGCGTATCAATATTCAGCTGCGAGGGACCAATGCCATCCAGCGGGGAGATCACTCCGCCCAACACGTGGTAGGTACCACTGAACTGCTGGGTGCTCTCCAGTGCGATCACGTCGCGGATGTTCTCCACCACGCAGATGATGTCCTGCTTGCGCAGCGAGTTGGCGCAGATGGAGCAGATGTCGGCATCCGCCACGTTGTGGCAACGCTGGCAGAACTTGATCTCCGTACGCATGCGCGACACTACCTCGCTGAAATGCTGCACGTCCTCGGGCTCCTCTTTCAACAGGTGTAACACCAGGCGAAGAGCCGTTTTGCGCCCGATACCGGGCAATTTGGCAAACTCGTTCACCGCGCTTTCCAATAGTGCAGAAGAAAATTGCATAGGGAGCAAATTTACTTCATTTTACTTGCATTTCCTGTTAAAAGACCCTATTTTGTGCCCTTTATTATCATTGATAACCAATGCCTTATACTAACAGCCCATGAGAAAAACGACCCTCCTTTCCGTACTCCTTTCCCTGTTTATTTCCAATGGTTTAAATGCCCAGAAAGACTTCCTCCCCGGCACCCTCACCCTGGCCGGCGGCGACACCCTCTCCGGCTATATCAACTATCAGAACTGGACCCGGACACCGGCGCAGATCGAGTTCCGGAAAGTCCCCGGCGGCAGCAGCGAACACTACGGGCTGCACCACCTCGAAGGCTTCGAGATCAGCCGTGCCGACCGCTACACTAAGGACGTGATCTGGAAAGATACCGAGAACCCCGACTTCACCCGGGAACGCTATGAAGCGCCCCCGCGCGCCCGCGACACGGTGTTCCTGCGCAGCGTGGTGGAGACTGCAAAGTTCTCGCTGTACGAATACCGCGACGACAAGATCCATTTCTACCTGCGCCCGCAGGGTGATACCCTGCAGGAACTGCTCAATCCTTCGGTCTACAATGCTGTCACCGGACATTACGACACCCGCCCGGTCTACCGCGACCAGCTGAAGAAGTGGGCCCTGGGCCACTCCAGGCAGGAGCGCCTCATCCGCATTATTAACGCGCTGCCTTACCGTGAAGCACACTTGCGCGACCTGGTACGGGAGCTGGCCGGCGAGGAGAAGACCGTTTATGTCAACCCCGAAGAAGGGGTGAAGTCCCGCCAGGCCTTCGTGGCCGGCGGCGTTATCTTCAGCATCACTTTCCCCGACGCCGGCGACCGCGGTCTGGTGCCCTCCTACAAAAAGACTTCAGCACAGGTCAGCGGCGGCGTGGATTTCTTTTCCCTGAGAAGCTCCCACCACCTCTTCCTGCGTACCGAGCTGCGCCTGGGCAACTCTTCCTTCGAGACCCAAAAGCAAACCACCGACTTCCGCGGGTGGACACAGACGCACCAATACACAGCCGACTACCTTTACTTCAACCCGGCGGTCCACGTGTTGTTCCCTTTCATGCGCACCGAGAACGCAAGGCTCTACGGCGGCGGGGGCATCAGCTACACCTTTATCGGAAGCCTGAACTACAAACACACGGTGAACGATCACCTGGCCGGCACGACCGCAGAAGGCCCTAAAGACCAGTATGCCAGCGGCCGCGGCTGGGGTGGTCCGCAGCTGACCCTCGGCTGGATGTACCAAAAGAAGTTCGAAGTGCGCCTCTTCCGCAACCTCGGCGGCATGTTGGTGCCCGAAAGCAACACCAAGAACAACGGCCTGCTGGTAGGCTACCGCTTTTAAAGCTGCAAGCCACAAGCTACAAGCCACAAGCTTCAAGCTGGAACGTAAAACGGGGTGCTGATCTTTCGATCCGCACCCCGTTTCTATTACCGTCGCTTTAACGATCCTTCGTGTTTCTTCGTGTCTTAATGTCTTCGGGATACAATCTCCCTCACCACATTACTCAGGACTTATTATGACTTATTGACTCAATGACTGGCTAGAAGCTAGAAGCTCGCAGCTCGCAGCTTCTCTACAGCTCTATCTCAAACTCATTATCCCAGTTGGCCTTCACATTCACCCTTCGCTCCACGGGCTTCACCAACTCCGGCTGCCGCTTCCCGCCAAAGAACGTTCCCGCGTCCCACTGGCCGTTGCCGTTGCGGTCATACAGTACGCGCAGCTCGTAGTCGCCCGGCAGGAACAGCTCCTGGCGGAAGGTGCCCGAAGGAATGGCCACCGATTGCACGACGTTATTGTTCTGGATAAACTGCAGCACGGGGTTTTGTGCCAGGTCGATATTTTTGAGGCGGATCACCACGCTTCCGTAGTCGGCCCGCTTGCGGGTGGCAAACGACACCGTATCACTCTTCAGCAGGCGGCGGCCGAGTGTGTCCTCGGCAAAGCGCTGGTCGAGGATCAGCTGGTAGGCCGTGCCTTCCTGCCAGTCGGCGTCCACCGTCATCCGGCGGCGCGAGGTGTCGAGGGTAGTGACTGCGGCTACGGGCGCAAAGGTGCTGTCCCGGGTGAGGCGCACTCCTGTAGAATCAAAGGAGCGCAGCGGGTGCTCGAAAGTCAGCACCAGGTCGCCCAGCAGGTCCAGGGCGTTGTTGCTAAGATTGGTTCCGAAGGTGAGGCGGTTCACCGCACCCGCTGGCGGGCGGGCACCGGTGGCGGGCGTGGCCGGCGGCGTCTCCCGGTAAGCATACAGGGTCACCGGCCCCGCATCGGGGCGCACCACGATGGGCGAGTCGGCAAAGGCAAACAACTGGGCCCGCCCGGGATAGCGGCGGCTGTTCACATCGCCAAAGGCATACAGTGCAAAAGTGCCGGTGGGCAGGTTCCTGAACTCAAAGGCGCCGCTGCGGTCGAGCCGCGCAATGTAGCGCGGGCGGTCGTTGATGATCGCCGAGTCGTCGAGGTTGCGGTACAGCACCGCCACCATATTACTGTCAATGCGGCCCGTCTCGGCCACCAGCACGTTGCCGCGGAAGGTCAGCGAGTCCAGCGCCGCGCCGGTAGCAAACGTATAGTCGAAATTCCGCAGGATATTGCCTTCGTTCACGTCCTTGATGGCGTCGCCAAAGTTAATCGTATACGTAGTGTTGGCTTCCAGCGTGTCGCGCAGGGTGACGGTCAGGTTGCGTAGCTTTGCCTCGAAGGTGGGTGGGGTCTCCGGGTAGGGCGTCACCAGCACACTCTGCATGTTCTGCGCGTCGATGAACTCGTCAAATTCCAGCACAATGCGGCGGCCGGCAAAGTTCACCGACGAGTCGGGAGGAGTGGCCCGCAGCAGCTGCGGCGGCAGGCTGTCCCTCGGTCCGCCCTGCGGCGGGATAATGTTGGCGCACCCTACACCCCCAAGGACACTGCCCAGGAGCAGTACGGCTATAAGAAAGAAAAATAATACAGATCTCATGATAGTGGCAGCAAACTTAATCCCTTTACAGCGAACAAGCCCGACTGCGCTCCTAAGATTCCGCTAAAAAGGAGGGCTAGGGTGAAGGAATTAGGTTCCGATAGCTATCGGAATGGGGATTAGGGATTTGGAGTGAATATGTAACTTTAGAATAAGGAGGATGGACACAGATCTATTTAGAAGTTCTCTTCTCGCAGCTCGTAGCTGGCAGCTCACAGCTTTTAGTGGTACACCCGGGGGCCCGCCCAAAGGACCCGGGCCGGAGACCCGGGCAGACCCTAAACAAAGGACGCTATCTTATGTAGCGGAAGAAGTGTTTTATTCTTACTTGTCCTCTTTGGAATCACGGCAGGTCATGAATGACTCCATTACTTGCTGACCTATTGATCAGCTAAAGCCCGGGTTAGTTGCCCGCAGGTTTTCTTTGCGCTCCCTTCAGGGGTTGGGGGTGCCGCATTTCCCCACTTACTTTGTCGCTATTACCCCCCATTGGTTTCAGCCCATCTTGCCACCTTTAGTGTACCAAATCACTCAAACTAAGGAACCATGGCAACGCTTAATCCTTATCTGAACTTCAACGGCAACACCGAAGAAGCCTTTAATTTCTATCGCTCTGTTTTCGGTACCGAGTTCGCCGCCCTGCAGCGCTTCCGCGACACCCCTGAGCCTATTTGCAGCCAGGTGTCCCCCGCCGACGCCGGCAAGATCATGCACGTGGCCCTGCCCATCGGCAAAGGCAATGTGCTGATGGGCACCGACGCCCTCGAATCGATGGGACAATCCGTGCGCACGGGTGACAACTTCTCGCTCTCCCTCTCGGCCGACTCCCACGAGGAAGCAGAGCGCCTCTTCCAGGCCCTCTCCGACGGCGGTCGAGTGGTCATGCCCCTCGACAAGGCCTTCTGGGGTGCCCTCTTTGGCCTGCTCACCGATCGCTTCGGTGTACAATGGATGGTCGTTTACGACGAGCAATATGCAGGAGAGGAGAGTGGGAAGGAATGGAAGAAGGAGGAATTGAGTTCCGATAGCTTTCGGAATAGGAATTAGGTTCCGATAGCTATCGGGATAGGGATTTGGAATTAGGATGATCACTATAGCGATCATTATACACGAAGAACACAAAGACACGAAAATCTGGAAGCTACTGTTTCAACGCTGCCCTTTCACGTTTGACGTCTCACGTCTCACGACTGGCTTGCAGCTTCTCTTCAAAACCAATAACCATGATCGAAGTCTTCAAAACCGACGTGGCCGACTCCACTCATGCAGGAGTGTTGTTGGACCTCATACACGATGCCTTCCCGCACTACCGCGCCAACTTCGACCTGCAGGACTGCGACCGTATCCTGCGGGTAGTGAGCACCGATGGACCGGTACAGGCAAGGCCGCTCATCCACCTCCTGCATGCCTACGGTTATAATGCCGAACTCCTGCCCGACGAGGTGCCGCCCCCTCCGCTGGATTGCCTGTCCAGCACCGAACTCACCCCGTTGGGAGCCTTCTGCCCCCGGGGAGGGATCAGGAATTAGGCAGAAAGAACCACGATGGCGTTAAGGTCTGCCGGCTGAAATCGTTCTACACGAAGAGAGTAATAACATTCTTAGCGCTATCCACAGCAGACTCCGGGACTGTAAGGCTACGCACTGCCTTTAATTTTCAAATTGTAATCATGAATAAAGAACAACTCCGTAACGACCTGGATACTACACTGTCTGAACTCTATGACGTTTATGCTTCCATCCCGGTGGAGGCCGTTAATACTTCGCCCTTCCCCGGCTCCTGGACATCCGGCCAGCTGGTCCGCCACCTGGTGATGGCCAACGGCGGCTGCCTCGAAGAGATCAACGGGCCAGTGCAGGAAACGACCCGTCCCATCAATACCGGTGTCGAAAGCATTCGGAATGTCTTCCTCGACTTTTCCACAAAAATGACGGCCCCGGAATTCGTCGTTCCACCCGCCATTGCCTACGAAAAAGAGGAAGGACTCGCCTCCCTCGATGAAATCCGCCAGGGGCTCCTCGCTGGTCTCGATACGCTCGACCTGTCGAAAACCTGCCTCCTCTTCGAATTGCCGGTCCTGGGTTTTCTCACCCGCTGGGAGATACTCCACTTCGTGGTTTACCACACCCGGCGCCATATACAGCAGCTGAAAAAAATGAAGGAATCTCTGGAAGCAGGGGTGGAGTCCCGAATGCTCTAGCCTACCCTTGTTCCCGAAGGCCGAACCCCGGTGCTTCACCTCGTTCCGCCAGATACCAAAACCTAGCCGGAATAAAAGAAATGAGCACTTTGATTCTCTCCTTCGCACATGCGCTCATTTTATCATGGGCACATCTGCATATCTTGCATATTTCCACATCTGCACATTTCTTCGTTCTCTCCCTAATTTCTAATCCCTAATCCCTTCTTAATTCCTATCTTTCGCATTCAAACAAACCTCAATACGTCCCTCCGGACAACCCCCAACACTATGCACAAGCTACTGCTCTTTGCCCTGTTCGCAGCAGGATTCACCTCCTGCGCGCCGGCCCGCTTTGTAAAGCCTCTCGATGAAGGCCGGCACGCTGCTGCTCTTTCACTCGGCGGACCCCTCATTAAATTTGGCGAGACCACCATCCCCATGCCGCTGGTCTCGGCGGTCTATGGCTACGGTTTCGACTCCACCTTCACCGGCTTTGGCGGCCTGAACCTAACTTCCGCCTTCTACGGCAACGTACAGCTCGACCTGGGTGTCACCAAGAAGTTATTGAGCCAGAAGGGCGCCGTGCCGGCCGTATCGGTCACCCCCGTGGCCAACATCATCTACCGCAACAAGGACGCAAAGAAGCTCTATCCCCAGCTCGACATCCATGCGTACTGGGAAGTCAACCGCGCGCGCAACCTTATCTACGCCGGCTTCTCCAACTGGTTCGAGCTGGGAGGGGAGAAGGCCCACGACAAGGAGCAGGAACACCGCTGGCTGTTCACCCCGCAGGTGGGCCACCAGTTCGTGCGCCCGAAGTGGGATATCACCATTGAAGCAAAGATCATTGCCCCCCACATCTCCTACGAGAGCAACGTGGTGGAGTACCAGTCGCCCCTGGGGAAGAGTGGCGCCTTTGGCATCTATTTCGGCTACACCCGTAAATTTTAAACCTCATGAAGATCATCCTGTACTTTTTTATAGCCACCGTGGTCCTGGCCGGGTGCGCCCGCCTCGACGACAACCTTTTTAATCCCAACGAGAACGGGATTTCTGAGTACAAGCTCGATGCTTATACCGGCGAAGTGGACTTCCGCCTCCCCGACGTTTACGATATACCGGCAAACAAAGTGCACCTCTTTACCCTTGACTCCAAAGCGGAAGACGAAGGGACACCCACGAAGATCTGGGCCGTGTATATCGGCGACAAGGCACGCATTGCCACCGACACGGTTATCTTATACTGCCACGGCAACAAGGACCACCTGGACTTCTACTGGCCGCGCGCCCAGTTGCTGGCCAACACCGGCGGCAAGAACCGCTACGGCGTGCTGATGATCGACTATCGCGGCTACGGCCTGTCCGAAGGCGAGCCCTCCGAAGAAGGACTCTATGCCGACGTGGACGCCGGTGTGCAATGGCTGAAGGCGCAGGGCCTTACCGGCGACCGACTGATGGTGTACGGTTTCAGCATGGGTTCGGCGCCCGCCGTAAAGCTGACGGCACAACCCCTCAGCCTCCGGCCCTCCAGGCTGATGCTCGAAGCCCCCTTTGCTTCCGCCGCCGTTATGGTGCAGGATGCCACCGCCCTGGCCCTGCCCGCCCGCTTCGTCACTGATTTGAAAATCAACAACGCCGAATGGATCAAAAGCGTGTCCCAGCCCCTATTCTGGACTCATGGTGACAAGGACGATTTTCTCAATGCAAACACCCACGGCCGCCTGGTGTACGACAATCATAAGGTCTCCTACAAGGAGTCCCATGTCGTCCGGGGTGCCGGCCACAGCAACGTGCCCCTCCTCATGGGCTTCGATAACTACCGCGCCGCCGTGCTCTCCTTCATCACGCGGCGATAACAGAATTAATTTTTGAACCAGGAAGACACCAAGACACTAAGTTCCACAAAGGGCAATAAACAAAAAGAGGCGTTTGCTGTACAGCAAACGCCTCTTTCACTATGTCTTCATTTGCACATCCGCACATCCGCACATCCGCACATCCGCACATCTGCACATTTCTCTACGTTCTCTCCCTAATCCCTAATTCCTCATTCCTCCCCCTCT
>DASWYM010000399.1:0-6655 GCA_036404975.1 Chitinophagaceae bacterium | reverse complement strand
GTGCGCCGGCGTCTTTCTCCTGATCACCATGCTGGTGTTGCTGGACAGGGGCGTGGAAAAGCGCTCTTTCGACACGCCGCTCCGGGTGTGGTCGCTTATATCCGTGGCTTCCCTTGTGCTTTTTTTCGTGCACCGGCCTCGGCGCTATTACCTGAAGACCGTTGCTGGTAGCTATATTCGTTTTCATACCGGATGCGACGATGCGGCCCTGGAAGAGTTTGTGGAAGTCCTGATGCAACACCGTTCCGCCTATCTGCGGCTGAAGTACACTACCTTATCGGTTCACCTGTCCTACGAAGGACAATATTCTAACCTCAACATCCTGCACCGCGAAGGGGTGCTGACTACAGAGGAGTACAGCGTAAAGATTGCCGAACTCAACGAACTGTTCCGGCAAACCGTCCCCCGGCAAACCTTTACTACCTTTAGCCGGAACTAAACCATTACTCTTACTAACTACGTCCTTATGAGTAAGCCCTTTGTTGTCTTCCAGAGTTTTAGTGATCCCGTACTGGCCGAAACTATTGCCGGGAAACTACAGGAGCAGGCTGTTCCTTTTGAACTAGAAGATACTTCCTCGCCCATCGACCCACTGATCATCGGCAGTGATATGAATGCCGATATCCGCATCAAGCTACAGCCGGCAGACTTTGCCAGAGGACATGCCGTGCTGGATGCGTATTACGCACCCCTGCTGGCATCGGTAGAGCCGGGCTATTATCTGTTCGACTTTACCGACAGAGAGTTGGAGCAGATTGTACAGAACCCCTACGAGTGGGGGCGGTTCGATTACCTGCTGGCACAAAAGCTGCTCAAAGACCGTGGGTACGATGTGGTGCCGGAAGAGCTGGAGGGCTTTAAAGAGCTACAGTTGCAGGAGATGGCCCGCCCCGAAAGCGTGCACCGCTCGTGGATCTGGTTGGGCTACCTTATGGCAGTTTGCTTCTCGCCTCTAGGAATCTTTTACGGCGGCACGCTCGCTTCGTTCAAAAAGACCCTGCCCGATGGGCGAAGGATCTATGCCTATGCTGACGATGTGCGCACTCATGGGCGCCGTGTCCTTGTTATTTCCGCGTGTCTCACGACCCTGTGGCTTTTGGTTAAACTGCTGGTTCCACAGAGATAGTCTTCCTTTTTACCGTTATGTGGCTGTTCAGGGCTTTTTCGTCGGTGGAGCCTGCTTTGTCGTAGAGAAAGCATACTTCTTCGGCTGGATGCCCGAGCCAAAGCGGGTGGTGTAGGCCCGGGTGAATTCCGCACCGAAGTAGAGAATGAGGGAGGAATAGTAGACCCACACCAGCAGCACCACCAGCGAACCGGCAGCCCCGTAGGTGGAGCCAAAGTCGCTGTGGGTGATATAGTAGGAGATGCCAAAGCGGCCGATCATGAAGAGCAGGGCGGTGGTAAACGCGCCGGGCCATACGTCGCGCCACTTCAGGTTGGCCGCCGGCAGGAACTTGAAGATAAAGGCAAACAGCAGGGTGGCCAGCAGCAGGGTAAGGGCCTGGGTGGCGCTATAAAAGATCCATACGCCCACGCCGGGGATGAGGTTGCCGAGCCGCTCGCCCAGGCCTTCGATGAGGGCCGAGGCGGCCAGCGACACCAGGAAGAGGAGGCCCATGGTGGCGATGACGCCGAAGGACAGCAGGCGGGCCACCAGCATCTGCAGCCACTGGCGGGGCTTAATCCGGAGCCGCCAGATGCTGTTGATGGAGTCCTGGATCTCGGTGAACATGGTGGTGGCGCCAATGAGCAGGGTGACCCCGCCGACAATGGCGGCCGCGGACCCGCCCTTGCTGGTGGAGGCCGAGCGGATGATCTGTTGCAGCTGGGTGGCGGCACCGGGGCCCACCAGCTGGGCGATCTGGTCGTAGAGCGAACCTTCCACGGCCTGCCGCCCCAGGAAGAGGCCGGCCAGGAAAATGAGCACCAGCAGCATGGGGCCGAGGGAAAAGATGGTGAAATAGGCCAGCGAGCCGCCGAGCTTGGGCAGCTTGTCGTCGGAGAAGCCTTCGAAGGAATCTTTAAGCAAGGTCCAGATGCCGGTAAGAGATAGTGCTTTCATCGTGCGTAGGAGCTTAGCGCTATTGCTTCAAATGGTGCGCCATGAAGGAAATCTAATGCCCTTCTAATGGTGGGATACCCGGGATGGTACAGAACTTTCAGTACAGCTGCGGAGGTTCCTGTCGTACCTTAGTGGAGGAGCAACCTGTGCGATGCCGTTAGGAGCTGTGGAGGTGTGAAGGTCTGCAGCAGGGGAGAAGAATAAAGCGAATCATTATAAAGCAATAGTCATGGATAACATAGAAACCTATACCGGCGAGGATCCTGTAGAAGGCCGCCGGGCTGCGGCCCGGGGAAAAGCCCTGAAGATCGTGATCCTGGTAGCCCTGGTGCTGATAGCGGGCCTTTGGACCTGGAAAGTTATACAGGTGAGCAGTGTGCGCAAAGAGGCGGAGCGGGAGACCGAGCGGGTAAGAGCAACGGCGGTGAATATTATCTCGCAGGAAAGGGCGGAGCAGCTGAGGGTGATGGCCAAGCCCTTTGTGTGGGCGGTGCGCTCGGAGATGCTCCGCGGTAATATGGAGGGGGTGAACCTTTACCTGCAGGATATGGTGAAAGAGAAGAACTTCCAGCGGATACAGGTGGCCGATACCCGTGGGGTGGTGGTGGCCTCTACCGATAAGAAGACCGAAGGCAAGCCGCTGGCCGACACCGGCGGGATGCTGGCTGCCGATTCTACGATAGTCAATAACACGGGCGACAGTGCCTGGGTCATCAGCAGTCCTGTTATGGGGTTCAACAACCGGCTGGGTACGCTGGTGATCGACTACGCCAACCAGAAGCCTAAGCTGTAGGTCTTCATGCCGGGCTTTACGGCTGAACCCCCTGAAGGATGGGCATAAAAAAACCCCTTCGGAAGAAGGGGCAATTTATAAGGCGTTTAGATGAGTCATTTCCCGGACACATAGGACAAGGACGCCTCGGTTTTTCGGAATGGGATATTGGACAATTAAGGACAGTTTATTGGATATTGGATAATTCTTTTGTCGGTCGGTTAATTGCTACAACAAATCTACGCCGCCTGGCGGCGCGAAGGAGAAAGTTTCGGTGAATGGCTCTTTCTGCAGGGTAAGCCTTCCGGAATTATAGATAAGTTGTAACCGGGTGGGGCAGCGAATCCTGGAGGAGGGTGTGCCGGAACAATTCCACCGTAAGGATTAATACTTATCCTTGTTGTTATCAGGCAGCAGTCCCCCGGCCGTCTCCTCTTCCTTCAGCGGCACTTTATCTCCCCTGATCGGCACGCGGTAGAAAGTCTTTCGCTCGATGAGCAAGCCCTCGGCCCCGCCGCTGGCGTGGGGCGCATCGACGTTGATCACTTTGCCGCCATAGAAAGAGCTGACCTGCCGCACGGGGGTGTGGCCGATAATGATTCTCTTGGCCCCGAAGAGCTGCAGCGTGGAGTCGACCTGTTCGGGGGTGGCCTTAGGGGTGTTGAAATACCCGCGGTACCACATGGGTCCGTAGTCGCTGAAGACGATGTATTGGGGGCTGGGGATAGAATCCTCGGCGGTGCCGTAGTAGCGGCGGGCAATGGCGTTGATGGTGTCGATGGGGGCACCGGTGCGGTTCATATAGGGGGACACGCCGCCGTGCATAAAGAGGTGGTTACCGATCTTTTCCACCACGTTCTTGGTGCGCAGCCACTGGCCCAGCTCGGTATGGGCGCGGTAGAAGGTGTCGTAAGGCAGGTTGTTTTGTTTGGCCAGTTCCATATACCTGGGGTGCACGTAGCGATGGTCGCCGTTCATGTTCATGACCTCGTGGTTGCCCAGGATGTAGTGGACATAACCGCCTGCTTTGCGGGCCTTATCTTCGAGGGAATAGATGAGCCAGAGGGTTTCGGTCACTTTATCGCCACGGTCGAACACGTCGCCGACAATTACCAGGTGGCCCTTGCCAAAGGTCCAGTTGAACTGCCGGTCCATCACCCCGCCTTTCCAGAGCAGCTGCTTGAGGGTGTCGTACTGTCCTTCGATATCCGAAATCACAAAAAGGCGCTGGGGCTCCCGGTACTCTGATTTTTCTGTCTTGTAGCTTTTTTTAAGCGGAACCCTGAACTCGGGCAGCTCTACTGTCGCTTTGCGGGGGCTGGACACCACGTATTCGTAGGCCGGTAGCTGGGCAGAGGCCAGCAGGCCAAAGGTGCAAAGGACAACCGTAAGTAAGTATTTCATGATCTACTCCTCCTTGTTTTTACCCCATTGGGGGCGGGCAGTTGGCACCGGTTATCGCAGCATTCCGTAGGTCCTGTAAAGCTAGGCTAAATTCCTGCCTTTTGGGGTGACTTAAGTGGGCGGGCATGGGATTTCACGATCCTGCAACAAATCTCTACGCTCTCTTATTCTATCCTTATTTGAAGGATGAGCTTGTCGGTTATCACCTCCTTTAACTCACTGCATTTCCTGTCTTAAGGAAGAGCTTAATAGGGCCTGATTAACCCTTTAAGCTGAGCACTAGGAAGCTGTGAAAACACCTTCTAAGCTATTGTCAGTCATAATGTTACGAGTAGTTAAAATAGTGTTTACGTTTGTCCATTTGTTTGCCCATTCCGGGTATTTTTTGGACATTTGTGCCTCGTTATCACCCACTAAAACCCATTAAGTCCATGCAGAGAAACCACCTGTTCCCCACCATACTTGTATCCCTTTCCGTAGCTTTTCTTTCTTTTTCAGCCCCTGCCCGTAACGGTAGTGTGCCTCCTGCTGCTGCCGACAGCGCTAGTGCAGCTATCACGGCTGCCACCGGTGCTGCTTCAAAAGGCTTTGCGTCGTTGTACGAAGGCCTGGACCTGTCGAATGCCGGCCTGTCGCGGGAAGCTTTTGACTATGCCATCAAAGGATATGAGAAGCTGGTAGCCGAAGGCGCCGTGACCAAGGACCAGTACCTGACCATCGTGGATTTCAGCCAGTCGGGCCGTAAGAAGCGCTTCTATCTTATTGATATGAAAAATAATGAGCTGCTGGTGAACACGTTTGTGTCGCATGGGAAGAACTCGGGCCTGGATATGGCGAAGAAGTTCTCCAATACCATCAATTCCGAGCAAAGCTCCCTGGGTTTTTATGTGACCTCTGCTACCTATACCGGTAAGCACGGCCTGTCGCTGCGCCTGCAGGGCCAGGAAGAAGGCTTTAACAGCAACGCCATGGCGAGAGGCATTGTAGTGCACGGAGCCGCTTACGTGAATTCGGGCCGTGTGAACAGCGACTTTATGGGCCGCAGCCAGGGTTGTCCTGCCCTGCCGGAGAAGGAGTATGCCAAGGTGATCAACATCATTAAAGATGGCTCGGTAATGTTCCTGTACCATCCTTCACAGGACTACATCCAGAACTCTCCTGTTCTGAACAGCTAATGGTTTTTAGGTTGAACAGTATACATGGAAAGAGTGCCTTCGGGCACTTTTTTTCGTTTGCCGGCAAGGTGGGGGCGCATCCTCTTTACCGCACCAGCAATGCCGTTCCTTTCAACAGCCCTTTCCCGGGGTGATCTGACCCGCTGCGGGTGTAGGTACAAAACCAGGCATTCACTTTCTTTCCTTGCCGGCCGTTCCTTCCTTTCGCAGAGGGGTCAGCAGGGAAGGCCCTGTTGCCCAGTGGTCATGGACTACCGGTTCTTTCATGTCGATGCCCTACCCGGCGGGAGGCGGAAAAGCCGGGGTGAGGATAGCGGAATTGCCGGTTAAGGGATAGAGGAGGATTGTGCCCTAAGTAATAATACCTAAAATAACAGAAGTCACCTTTAAGTACCCAACCCTCCCCTGCCCCTCTGCGTATATTTGAACAGACAAATCCTTTTTCCTTGAAAAGCGTATTCAACTACTGCCTCCAGGCAGGTGTCTTATTTATATTCTTCCTGCTTGTTCATTTCCCTGCCCGGGCCCAGGGAAGGGTGGTGGTGAACGAGTTTATGGCCTGGTCGGGCTGCAACACCACTTCGGAATATATAGAGCTTCTGAACTTTGGTCCCGGCCCGGTGGACATTGGCTGCTTTATTGTGACCAACGGGCAGTACGCCGTCACCATACCACCGGGCACGGTGCTGAAGCCCGGCGCTTATTACGTACTGGCGGGGCAGGAAACGCTGGCCAGGGGCTGTGGCAATGCCGACAGCACCATTACGGTAGACCTGAACTGGAACAGCTGTGGCTGTACCGACAAGCCTATACCCACTACCGGTGACGGCTTTATGAAGGATGGTGGCGGGGCCAATGAAAAGGTGGTGTTGATGGACGGGACCGGCCAAATCCTTGATGCGGTATCGCGGTCGTCCAACCCCAGTGCTTCGGCTCTTCTTACGACTTCGGGCGGAGTGTGTGGTGCCCGGACTTTCGACCTGGACAACCTGGCGGTAAGCTATGAGTCCATTGGTGCGGCCACAGGCGTGGACAACTCCTTTGCCCGCAGGGTAGACGGCGATTGCGGTTGGGTAAAGACCACGGCCATCAGTGCCGGGGCGCCCAACAAGACAGGCAGCACTTCGTCGGCCAGCTATGCCTTTTCGACGATCAGCGCTTCGGAATGTGATACCACCGCCGGGCGGGTATCGATCAACGTCAGTTCTTCCAACGTGGCTTCGCTTTTCCCCATGAGCT
>DASWYM010000398.1:0-3303 GCA_036404975.1 Chitinophagaceae bacterium | reverse complement strand
AAAAGCAAAGCAGCCTGACCATCAGTGAATACAAGATCGCACAGGATAACGATGAATCTACTATCCAGTCCGTGCCCACGGTGAAACGCCCGGAAGCACGCGAGATTGAAGTAATCAGTGAGATCGTCAACGAAACCGGAGATGACCGTAATGTGATTAATTCGGGAGACAAGGTGGTGATGGTGGTGGAAGACGATATCCGCATTGCCCGCATCATGATCGAAAAGGCTCATGAACTGGACCTGAAAGTGGTAGTGGCTACCAGCTTTGGCGATGTCTTCGAACTAGCCAATAAATACAATCCTATAGCGGTTACCCTGGATGTTAAGCTCCCGGATGCCAGTGGCTGGAGAATACTCGACCTGTTTAAGAATGACATCAACTTCCGTCACATACCCGTGCACCTGATCTCCGGTGAGGAAAACAGGTTGCTGGCCATGCAGCGGGGAGCCCGGAGCTTCCACCTGAAGCCGCTGAAAAACGAAGCCCTTTCGGTATTGTTCAATGACATTATTGAATACAATGCCCGCAAGCCCAAGCAGTTACTGATAGTGGAAGACAATGAGCTGGATTCTTCCCAGATCGCTAAAATTCTGGACAACGGGGATATCATCAACATAGAAATTGTCAGTACCGGTAAGCAGGCCCTGGAGCTAATCAGGAGCAACTCCTACGACTGCATCATTGTAGACTTTATGCTGCCGGATATTGGTGGACTGGAATTTGTAACCGAGATCAACTCGCTGAAGAAGATGCAGATGACACCGGTGCTGATCTACTCGGCTAAGGACTTCTCGCCAAAGGAAAAGACCCAGCTGAAGCAGTATACCAACCGTATCCTGCTGAAGGATGTGAACTCACTGGAATTGCTCCTGGAGGAAGTGGTCCTGCACCTGCACCTGAATCATAAGGATATCTTACCGGAGAAGCGCAAGATCATCGAGAACCTGCGTTCCAGGGAAGATGTGCTGGTAGGCAAGAACATCCTGGTAGTGGATGATGATGTGCGGAACCTCTTTGCGCTGACCACGGCCTTTGAGCGCTACAACATCAACGCCATTACTGCGGAAAGCGGCCAGGAGGCCATCAATATCCTAAGCGAGAACAGCACTATCGATATGGTGCTGATGGATATCATGATGCCGGAGATGGACGGATACGAGACCACCCAAAAGATCCGCCGCGAGCATAAGAATACCAAGTTGCCGATCATTGCCGTGACGGCCAAAGCGATGAAGGGTGACCGGGAGAAGTGCCTGGAAGCCGGGGCATCGGATTACATCACCAAGCCGGTAAAAATAGACCAGCTGTTGTCGCTGATGAGGGTGTGGTTGTATAAATAAGGGGAAATGGAAGTAGCACAGGAACACATACCTAAACGAACAGACATTAAGCTACTGGTAGTTGACGACCGGGAGGATAACCTTTTGTCTATCGAAACGATCCTGGAAAGGGATGGTTATACGATACAGAAGGCCAACTCCGGGCGAGCTGCTCTAAAGATCCTGCTCAATGAGCAGGATTTTACCCTTATCCTCATGGACGTTCAGATGCCGGACATGAATGGATTTGAAACCGCAGAGTTAATCTACCAGCGCGAAAAGCTGAAACATATACCCATCATCTTTATTACTGCCCATAACCATGACGAACAGTTTATGTTCGAAGGGTACAAGATGGGTGGGGTGGACTTCATTTATAAACCCATTAATCCCGACCTGCTGCGCTTTAAGGTAAGCGTGTTCGCCGAGCTCTACCGGAAGACCCACGAGCTGATGATGCAGGAAAGCGAGCTAAAGGCTGCTAATGCCAACCTCGAAAATGAAATCGAAGAGCGCAGAATGTCCGAAGAGAAAGTCCGGCTGTTGAACCACCAGCTGGTGGACAACAACCTGGAACTCCAGGCGATCAACGAAGAGCTCGACCGGTTTGCCTATGTAGCCTCGCATGACCTGCAGGAGCCGCTACGCAAGATCCTGATCTTCAGCGATGTGGTTACTACCAAGCTGCAGGGAAAGGCCGAAGAGGATGTGATGAACTGCTTGCACAAGATCTCCAAGGCATCGGAGCGGATGCAGCGATTGATCAATGACCTGCTGAAATTCTCCCGTCATGCTACCAATAATGAGGACTTCGTGGAGACCAATCTAAATGAGGTGCTCAACGAGGTTCTGACCGATGTGGAGCTGGATGTTCAGAAAAAGAACGCCACAGTGAAATGGAAAGACTTACCCGTGATCTGGGGGATTCCCAGCCAACTGCGACAGCTTTTCCAGAACCTGGTCAGTAATTCCCTGAAATTCTCCCGTCCCGAAGCGGCGCCCCAAATTGAAGTGTTTGCAGAGACGGTTATTGGTGCACAAATACCTGAATTAGGAGAGAAATACACTAAGAACATCTACCACCGTATCCATATCAAGGACAACGGTATAGGCTTCGACTCCCGCTATGCTGAAGATATCTTCGTGGTATTCAAGCGTTTGCATAGTTACCATGAGTTTGAAGGAACGGGTATTGGCCTGTCGATCTGTAAAAAGATCGTAGAACGACACAGTGGCTTTATAGGCGCCGTCAGTAAGGTCAACGAAGGCTCTACCTTTACGGTAACCCTGCCCGGTAAAAATATGCCCAATCCGGAGCCTGCCTACAACAAGGAAATAGCACTGGCCAGGTAGATCTCCGGCCATTGTTCACAGGCAAGCGCCAGTAATAGCCGTGTTCACCTCTTTTAGCGAACCTTGGAGCAATCCTTGGTTCGCTTATTTATTTTTGTGATCTTTACGTGGTATCTTAATTGCATTATTGCAGGCAAGCTTAGCTTGTCCAACTCCTGATCGATAAACCTTCCTTACCCTCCCGGAAAACATCCTAAGAAAACCAGCTGCAAATCCAATGCTTCGCTGATTAACACTTGTTGCCAACGAGCCACCTTGGGGTGGTGTTTCCATCCGTCGTGCTTAAGATTATTGGGTTTGTAAAACTGTGAAAATGAAGAAACTCTACTTTTTATCCTTACTCTTTTTATGCTTAGGTGTCTATGGTCAGGACTTTGATTTAAAAGACCTCCTGGGTTACACTGAATACTCGGTTACTAAGTTCGATGCGCACATAGCAAAGAAATCCTTCAAACGGGATTACTTCTCCCCAAAAGAAAGCAGTACCTCCTATACTTATTTTCAGACAAAGAAGTCCAAAGGGAAGCAAGCTGCCAAGACCATCTCTTACCAGGCGGTAAAGGACAGAACATTTATTGGCTACCAGACTTCTCTGGCCGAGGAAAACAATACCATTAAAGAACAAATG
>DASWYM010000397.1:0-4906 GCA_036404975.1 Chitinophagaceae bacterium | reverse complement strand
TCCTTAGCGATTGTACTCCTCAGCTGCCAGGGCCAGGCACAGGCATCTGATCAGCCCGCGGAGGCAGATAATGCTGTGGCGCAATCGACCAGGACCGACATTTCGGTGGAAGAGTTTAAAGCAGGTATTGAACGGGAGAATATACAGATCCTGGATGTGCGTACGCAGGATGAATACAACAGCGGGCACATCGCCGGTTCTTTTTTGGCCGACTGGACCGAACCCGATGTTTTTGCCGAGCGCATAAAGTCACTGGATAAAAACAAGCCCGTGTATACTTACTGCCTGAGCGGAGCCAGGAGCAGGTCAGCCGCTATCCAACTGCGCAGGGAAGGTTTTAAAGAGGTGTACAACCTGGCAGGGGGAGTTATTGCCTGGAGCAGGGCAGCCATGCCGCTGCAGGGAGTACAAAAAGCTCAACAGATGACGATGGCGGAGTTCAGGGCGCAGATCCCAGCCGGTCAGACCGTGCTGGTGGATATTGGTGCGGTGTGGTGTCCACCATGCAAGAAGATGGAGCCCGTGGTGAAAGACCTGGTCGAGTCGAATGGGTCCGCCTTTAAGTTCGTCCAGGTAGATGGCGGCGTGCAGGAAGACCTGGTGAAAGAACTGGGAGCCAACTCTTTTCCCACGTTCATCATTTACAAGGGCGGAAAGGAAGTATGGCGGAAGGAGGGCATCGTTTCCAAAGAAGAGTTGAAGAAGCAGTTGTTATAGCTCAATTGAATAGATGAAAGCGGCCCCCGGGCCGCTTTTTTTATTTAACAATGGATCAGCAAACTCTGTGACCATAGTCACGATCGGGGAGGCAGCGATATTCTAAATTGATGGTGGATAATAAAGCATCCATCATCATGAAACAAGTTATACGGTCAAACTGGTTTATATACCTGCTTTCGCTGATCGTTGTTATCGTGATCGTGCAGCAGTTTATCAGGAGCGGGCGGCACGAACAAGAGTCACTTGCCGAAGCAGCAGGGGACAGCACCTGGATTGCACCTAGCCTGTTTGCCGACCAGGTCACTATAGGAAAGCAGCGGGAGCTGGTCATCTATGGCGAGGAGCTTATCGCCAACACCGCTAAATACCTGGGGCCACATGGTTCGGTACTGCAGATCACCAATGGGCTGAACTGCCAGAACTGCCACCTCGATGCCGGTACCCGCCCGTGGGGTAATAATTATGGTGCCGTGTATTCCACCTATCCGAAGTTCCGTGCGCGCAGTGGCACGGTAGAGAATATCTACAAGCGCGTAAACGACTGCTTTGAGCGCAGCCTTAACGGGCAGCCGTTGGATACCGCGAGCCGGGAGATGCAGGCCATTTATGCTTATTTGAAGTGGCTGGGACAGGACGTGCCCAAGGGTAAAAAGCCTTACGGTGCCGGACTGCCGCAACTGCCTTACCTGGACCGCTCCGCGGACCCGGAGAAGGGAAAAATGGTGTATGCCAGTGTGTGCCAGAGCTGTCATGGGCCTAACGGGGAAGGGGTGTTGAACCCGGATGGAAAGACATACGGATACCCGCCGCTGTGGGGAGAGCACAGTTATAATGATGGCGCCGGACTCCACCGCATCAGCCGCTTTGCTTCGTTTGTGAAATACAACATGCCTTTTAACCAGGTGTCGTTTATTCATCCGAAGCTGACCGATGAGGAAGCGTGGGACGTGGCGGCCTACGTGAACTCGCAGCCCCGGCCACATAAAGACCAGCGCGGCGACTGGAAAGACATTGCACAGAAATCTGTAGACGAGCCCTTTGGTCCCTATGCCGATGGCTTTTCCGAAAAGCAGCACAAGTTTGGTCCGTATAAGCCTATTGTGGAAGCCAGAAAAGTAAAAGGCAGCATTGCTAAACAATAAAATCCTAACTTTTATTATGAGCTATCCTAGTTCAAGAAGAGACTTTCTACGTTTTTCTACCCTGGCAGGCCTGGGTCTTTCGTTTAATCCACTATCAGCCCTTGCATATAAACAAGAAGTGGAAGGCGAACCCACGCCAAAAGAAGTGAAGACGGGCCAGCAACTGGTGACCCTGCTGCAGACCACCGATGTGCACTGCCAGTTGCATCCCCATGATGAACTATTCTGGGAGAACAACAAGTCGGTATTCCGCACGGCCGGCGGCTACGCCCAGCTGGCTACTTATTTCAGGCAGGAGAAAAAGAAGAACCCTAACACCTTTTTGATCGATACGGGCGATATGTACCAGGGCAGCCAGCTCAGCTCCGAAACAGAGGGTAAAGCTATGCTGCCCATCCTGGACGCCCTGGAGTACAACCTTTACCTGCCCGGCAACTGGGAAGTAGTATACGGGAAGGGGGCCATGCAGCAACTGCTGGGTGGACTTCAAGGCCCCAAGGTCTGCGCCAATATGTATCATGACCTGGGTGAGGGCAGGAAGGGGGAACTGATCTTTCCGCCTTACTACACCTGGAGCGTGGCGGGCATCAAGATCGGCTTTGTGGGCTACACGGATCCGCTGGTGCCGGTGCGCCAATCTCCTGACTACAGCCGGGGCATTATTTATACCCACCCGGAAGAAAACCTGGAGCACTATGTAAAAGTGCTGCGTGAGCAGGAGCAGTGCGATATGGTGATCCTACTATCGCACCTGGGGCTTTCGCAGCAGATCGCCCTGGCAAACTCGAAGGCGTGCGCCGGCGTGGATTATATCTTTGGTGGTGATACCCACGAAAGGGTGCGTAAGCCTATCCAGTGCACGTATTCCAAAGTGGTGGAACCCGGCGCTTTTGGCTCTTTTGTGGGCAAGCTGGACCTGGTGGTGGAGAACGGCAAGATCGTTAGCGATCATTATACCCTGGTGGAGGTTGACCCCCGTAAGTACAAGGCGGATCCTAAGATGCAGGCCGTCATCCGCCAAAGCGAGCAGCCTTACGCGGAGAAGATGAATGCCATCATTGGCTACAGCAAAGTGCCCCTGTACCGCTACTTCGTGGTGGAGAACACCATCGACACCCTGATCATCGATGCCCTGAAATGGAAGATTGGCACCGATGTGGTACTGTCCAACGGCTTCCGCTTCTGTCCGCCGCGCAGTACGCCGGACCATACCGGCAATATTCCCATTACCGAAGGGTTTCTCTACGACATGCTGCCCATCGAATCGCAGGTGCGTACCGGGAAAGTATCCGGTCGCCAGCTCACCGAATGGCTGGAGAAGGAGCTGAACAACGTCTTTGCAAAAGACGCGTCGAAGCGCCTCGGTGGCTGGATCGTCAAGTTCAAGGGCATGAAGGTGGAGTTTAAAGCCTTTGATGAGATGGGGCAAAGAGTCAAGTCCATTACTGTGGACGGGCAGCCCCTGGAGCCGGAGAAGATGTATTCGGTTTGTGCCTGTGAACGGGAAGGAGACCCGCCCAATATGCTCTGCCGACTGCCCGGTGTGGCCGAGGCACAAAATACGCCTTATACCCTGCACCAGGTAGTAAAGGAGTACCTCAAAGTGCACTCCCCCATATCGCCGCTACCGGAGTATAATGCCGTGGTCCTGGACGCGCCGCCTACCTTGCTGACGCAGGTTACCGGAGTTGATTATACCTTTAGGTAGTTAAGGAACGGTAAAAACAGACATTTACACCGTTTGCGTGATGTTTGTCACGCAGGGAGATAGGTTTGAACCCCATTTTTGCATACTAAACGAAACGAAACCATGATGGAATTACTAAGACAACCCTGGCCATGGTATGTGGCGGGCGTAATTGTAGGATTGACGGTGCCGGCGTTGCTGATCTTAGGCAATAAGCATTTTGGCATCTCGGCGAATTTGCGGCATGCGTGTGCGGCATGCTTTCCATCCAATATTAAGTTCTTCAAGTACGAATGGAAGAAGGAGATCTGGAATTTCTTCTTCGTCGGCGGTATCCTGCTGGGAGCCGTCATTGCCACGGTGTTCCTGTCGAACCCTGCCCCTATGCAGGTGGATCCTAACCTGGTGGCGGAGTTGAAGGATTATGGCGTGACCACGT
Source organism: Chitinophagaceae bacterium (assembly GCA_036404975.1). Taxonomy (GTDB): domain Bacteria; phylum Bacteroidota; class Bacteroidia; order Chitinophagales; family Chitinophagaceae; genus Flavisolibacter. Next base: position 918 of record DASWYM010000397.1, on the reverse strand, counting down.
ATGACAAGATGCTGCCGCCCGAGATCTTCTCTTTTGAGAGCCTGTTTACGCTGCGGGGCCTGGTCCTGTTGGTGGGAGGGGGCTTCCTGGTAGGGTTTGGCGCCCGCTACGCCGGTGGCTGTACCAGCGGTCATGCGATCATGGGACTCGCGGACCTGCAAAAGCCTTCGCTGATCGCTACCATTAGCTTTATGGTCGGTGGCTTTATTATGGCCAACCTGATCCTGCCTTTTATCATGAAGTTGTAAATCCCCTTAAACTATTGAAATGAACCAGATAGAAACAATACCAGTTCCTGCCGCAGGAACTGAAAATAAAAATGGTGCGCAAACGGATTACGAGGTGCGCTCACTCGATACCATGTGTACCAATGATTCACAGTTGCAACACAAGTGGTACCACAACATTAAGTACGCTATCGTAGGCATCATCTTTGGTATCACCTTTACCAAAGCCGAAGTCATTTCCTGGTTCCGCATACAGGAAATGTTCCGCCTGCAAAGTTTTCACATGTATGGGATCATCGGCACCGCTGTAGTGGTGGGTATGATCTCGGTGTGGCTGATCAAGAAGTACAAGGTAAAGACCATTTACGGCGAACCCATCGAGTTCCATCCCAAGAAGTTTAACAAGGGCCAGATCATTGGTGGCCTCATCTTCGGACTGGGCTGGGCGATGACGGGTGCCTGTCCCGGGCCCCTGTTTGCACAGATCGGAGCCGGGTTTGCGGTGATTGGAGTAGTTCTGTTGAGTGCTATTGCCGGTACATGGGTGTACGGGTACTTCAGAGACCGCCTTCCGCACTAAGAAACATAGATGCAGGAACCATAACAGGTCCTTAACAACATATTACTGAGGAGGTTTTGTTTTTCTAAACAGCCTCCTTTTTCTTTGCAGAACATGAACGTCCGTGTAAGC
>DASWYM010000396.1:0-7033 GCA_036404975.1 Chitinophagaceae bacterium | reverse complement strand
AATTGATGAGTTGATATGAAAAAGAAGGTCGTCATTCTTACGCTGAACGATTACATCATTTATCAGCCTACGATACTGAACCTGTATGATTTCCTGTCACCACATTTTGATGTGACCGTAGTCTCGTTCCAGCCGCAATACGTCACGAAGCAAAAGGATGAAACCAGGAATATCATTTACCTGGAAACCGATTACTGGGCGACTCAGTTCTACCAGAAGACCGACTTTATTCTCTCCAAGGTGGTAGGTGTCGCCAGGAAGTTTTTACCTAAACTGAACTACCACTATTTATATTACAATCATTATTTGCCGAACCTTCTTAAGACCAGCCTCAAAAAGCTGGAGTTAGGAGCGGATATTGTAATTGCCGTTGATCTGGCAGCCCTTCATGTAGCCCAGGCACTTTATGGAAGCGTTCATTTCCTTTCCCTGGAGATCGATAACCAGTCTAATTCGTATTACAAGAAGATTGATCACAATAAGATTAAATCGGTTTTCATCCAGAGCCAGATGCGGAGTGACTACTTATTTCCGCATGCCCGGTTAAGAACTTTTATCGTACAGAATGCTCCTGTGTTTGATAGTAAACGTACTGATGTAGAAGGCAGGAAGGATTTTATATGGGCCGGAACCATTGACCGGAGGTTTGGTGTGCTGGATTGTATCCGCTTTTTCGATCGGTATGCCCAATACCGGTTAGTACTGAAGGGGGGCCGGGACAGGAAAACAATGATGATGATTGAAAGGGATTACCATCACCTGGTGCAATCGGGACGTATCCATATCAACCAGGATTATTTACCGGCCGATGCCTTTATTGACTTTATATCCGGCTTCCGTATTGGCTTTTGCTTTTATGCGTGGGACATGATCCATGCCAGCTTCAACTACCAGACTGCCCCCTCGGGTAAGATGTTTATGTATTTTGCCGCAGGTGTGCCGGTGATTGCCTGTAATATACCGGGCTTCTCGTTCGTGAAGGACTTCGGCGCGGGGGTACTGATCGATGACTATGAGCCTGCAACAATCTACCGTGCTATCCAGGAAATAGAAGCCAATTATAAGCAGTATTCCGATGCCTGCTACAGAGCAGCAGAATACTTTAGCTTTGACAGGAATGTAGAGCCTTATATTCAGTTTCTTTTGAAAGAAGGATAAGAATGGATAACAATCATGTCCCTGCTATTTCTATCTGTATCCCGGCCTACCGGAATGTTCCTTTCCTGAAGCGGCTGTTGGATTCTATACAAGACCAAACCTTCACTGATTATGAAGTGGTAATTACGGACGACAGTCCTGATGATTCCGTCAGGGAATTAGTGGACAGTTATGCCCTGCAGCGCCCGGTACGCTATTTCCGTAATCAACCGGCTTTGGGAACGCCCGAGAATTGGAATGAAGGCATACGAAGGGCCAGCGGCACCTGGATCAAACTCATGCACAACGATGACTGGTTCACCTCGAAGGATGCTTTACAGGAGTTTTATAATGCCACGGTACAGAACCCGCGTTGTTCTTTCTTCTTTAGTGCTTTCCAGAATGTAACGGAAGGAACTGGCGAAATAGAAGTCGTCAGGTGTAACTGGTTCGACAGGTTGGTATTGTGGTTAAGTCCCTTGCATCTCTTCCGGCGCGTGTACGTGGGTAATCCCAGTTGTACCATGGTCAGGAAGGATAGTGGCATCTTTTACGATAGGCGCTTTAAGTACGTGGTGGACTTCGAATACTATATCCGGTGTATGCTTGCATTGAAACAATACCATTATTTAGACAAGGTGTTGCTCAATATCGGGTTTCACAGCGAGCAGGTCACCAGGTATACCTTCCTGGTGCCGGATGTTCAGATACCTGAAAACTTTCTGCTCCTGGAAAAGATGGGGCACCGCATTTTAATAAACCTGCTGGTGTATGACTATTACTGGCGAATGTTCCGCAACCTGAATATCAGGGATACAAAGGAGGTGGAGAAGTATTACAATGGAAGGATTCATCCTTTGATCAGGCAGATCATTAGCTTTCAGCGCGAGGTTTCCCCTTCGTTACTAAAAAATGGGTTAGTGTCTAAGAGCTTCATGCTTTTGAATTACCTGGTTAGTTTAGTTCGTCCGCATTAATACTGCCTTAAAAGCCAGGGAGTCCCCTACAGTGTGAAATAGTGACCGCCTGCCGTTACTTACCTGTTTAATAAACCCTTTAAGGCATCGATCCGGAAACGGATCACAGGCCATGATTGTGAAGGCTTTCCTTTAAGGGCGTAGAGCATTCCTAAAACCACGGAGCCTGCCAGCTTATAGAGGTATTCGATAATCTTCTTTACATAAGCGCCCTTACTGATTGCAAGGGTCCTCACACGTTCACCCCGGCCAATGCCGGATGCTACGCGGTACATATAGTGCGGGGTGAGTTTCTTTACTTCCACCACGTGCTGCACGATTACGGAAGGGTCATAATAGATCTTCCGGCCTAAAGCCTGCAGGCGAAGGAAAAGGTCTTTGCCTTCGCCACCAATGCGCAGGGTGCCTTTCACGCCGGGCAGATCGGTATTGAAACCGCCTATGGTGGTAAAGTCTTCTTTCAGGACCACCATATTGGACTCCAGGGGGTACTTGCCGGGCTTGAATACTTCCACTTCTTTGCTATAGTCGAAGTTGCCTACCAGGGAGGAAACAAAGTGGGACATCCACCTGGGTTCGGCGGGTATGTATTTGGGAATGATCCTTCCGCCCAGCCCGTTGGCATCAGGATGTGTGCGGAAAAACTCCAGGATGTTCTGGAGGTAGTTCTTTTCCGCAATGGCGTCATCGTCCATGAAGCACAGGAGCCACCCTTTGGAAAAGCTTGCTCCCGTGTTACGGGCAAAAGAAGCACCTTGCCGGCTTTCGGTAAGATAGTGCAGGTGAAAGCCAGGATGCTCACTGATATATTGTTGAACCAGTTCACCGGTATTGTCTATACTGTTATTGTCCACTACCAGTACCTCAAACTTTTCCTTGGGAAGGGTTTGCTGGTTCAGGCTTTTAATGGCGCCAATAATGTAGTCTTCCCTGTTGTAGGAGCAGATAACGACGGATATTTCTGGGGTGCTAAACATGCTTATCAATGACCGTTTGGATGAGTGCCGTGGCTTTCTGCGCAATATTATCCCAATTATAGCACTCAAAGAACCTCGGAGGGGTGGAAGGCTGTTCTTTTTTTAGTTGCTCGACAACCTGCCGGCTAAAAGCCTCGTAATCCCCGTCCGGAACACTCTTCAGTTTGCCGCCACAGACCTCCTCCAGGATACCGGCAACGCCGGCATCAAAGGAAATAACCGTGCAATCGTTCGCCAGGGCTTCGATGACCTTGGTCTTTACCCCCGAGTTATTGGTGACGGGATTAAGAAACAGGTCGGAGGCCCGGTAATATTGATCGATGTTCTCAACAAAACCTTTGTATTCAATAGAAGGGTGTCCCTTGAGATGGCTCCCTAACTCTTCGCTGGCCCTGTTGCCGGTAATAATGATCTTGTAATGGTGCAGTTGGGAAGACAGCAAGGGATTGATCTTGTGGAGCAGGTAATCCATTGCTTCAAGGTTAGGTGCATAATCCAGCGTCCCGTTGAACAGCAGCAGGGCCTCGTGCCCGTTAAAGCCTAAGCTCCTTTTCAGTTCTCCTTTATCAAAAGGAGCGGGAAGACTCCTTTGCTCAATTCCATAAGTGATAACCGCGCACTTTTGGGGCTGGAGACCGAATGACCGGATAGCGAAGTCTCTGTCCTCTCCGCTGATAAAAAAGCTGAAGTCGGCTTGCCTGTGCACCCATCTTTCATAGGCCAGGTAGGATTTCCACCACCGTCTGCCCATCTGCCTGAAGCGCAGGGCTTCGATGTTGTGGGAATGAATAATGAAGGGCTTGCCCGTCCTTTTACGAAGCCAGAGTCCCAGGAAGGAAGGGTAGGAGTGTTCGCATATCAATACGTCTGCTGCCGTTTCCCGGACCAGCCCTTCCAGTCTTTTCAGCCTGCGCAGGTTAAGAAAGATCTTCCTGTTGGCGTAGAGCAGGGGTCTTATATCCAGGCCAAAAGTTCCAGCATTCTCCGCATCATTGTCCGGTGAGACAGCCAGGGTGACCTTCATGTGGTGGGCCAGGTATTTATAGAACAAGGCTACACCTTTCTGGCCACCCATCTGTGGCGGAAACACTTTGAAGGTCACCAGGGCAAGGGCGGCAGCCATCACTATGCTTTTGCAGCCTTATTGCGACGATACACCTGGAAGGCCGCCGCAATAAGTAGCAGGAAGATGATGATGTTGGCGATGAGTGCAATGGTTTCACCGGTATAGTAGGATGCAGGCCTGAAATCAAAGCGGATCTCGTGCTGCCCGGCAGGTATGTTTAGGCCGCGCAGTACATAGTTCGTCCGGATGATAGGGGTTTCCTTACCATCGATATAGGCTTTCCATCCACGGTCGTAGAAGATCTCACTGAAGACACCAAAGCCATTAACTGTATTGCTCGACCGGTAGATCATCTGGTCGTTATCATGCTTCACCAGGGTAATTGATGCGGTGCTATCGGATGCAGCAGGAGCTGTGGTCCTGTTTTGGTCCGATACGGCAAGAACGGCAGTATCCCGGGGATTGAAGTTATCCAGGGCATTCATCACACCAATGCCATCGGGGGCGAAGCGAAGGCCTTTGACAAACCAGGCAGCTCCCAGTGCTTCGGGGTTCTGCTGGGCCATAGGCTGGCCTGATTGCTGGTCACCGGTAATGATATACTTCGTATTGAGCATGTTCAATACCTGGAAGTTCATCGGCTGCTTGTTGCGCAACTGGTAGGTCAGCAGGTCTTCGGTGATACTGAGTTTCGCCGGGTGATAGCCACCTACGGAATTATGATGGTAGGAAGTGATCGCATCATTGAACACGTCCTGGGTCAGGTTCAGCACGCGGTAATAGCCCGTGTCCTGCTTGATCTGAACGTCGGCCGGTGAGGGGGCAAACGCCGCATCGTACTGGTCGGGTTCAACGAAGTTGTCTTCATTGAGATATCGCTTGCCTACACCAAAGAGATCGAACACGTTCAGGATAATTAGACCGGCAATGGCCACCGTGAACGACAGCTTATTCTTTATGGCGGCAGCAAGAATACCGGCAGCCAGGGCAATCAGTATAATGCTGCGTAACAGGTCACTGCCAAACAGGTCTTTACGGCTATCCCTTAAATCATTGTACATGTCGGTGGCTGCCTGGGCCTGTCCCTGCATCAGTTGCTGGAAGTATTGTAGCAGGCTCTGGTCATTTTCGCCCTTGTAATCGAAGCTGAAATACATCAGCAGGGTGAGTAACAGTACACCGCCTGTAACCATAGCCCCTAGCTTGAAGGCTTTCCACTTTTCTTCGCGGCTGTCTTCGGCAAAGAACAGGCGCTGAAGGGTCATGGCCCCTACCAGGGGAAAGAGTAGTTGCGGAACCACCAGCGACATAGAAGGTGCGCGGAACTTATTGTAAAAAGGAAGATTGTTAAAAAGGAAGGTGTTGAAGGCTTCGAAGTTCTTTCCCCAGGATAACAGGATAGTAAACACCACGGCGGCCAGGATCCACCACTTTTGCCAGGTCTTCAGGTAGACCATCCCGAATAGGAACAAAAAGCACATGATGGCACCCAGGTACACAGGCCCGGAAGTGCCGGGCTGGGGTCCCCAATAGGCTGGCATACTCTGGGCAAACTGGGCCGCCTGGTCTTCAGGAACCCCCCGCTCCGTTAAGCTCTTTGCAATTTTGGAATCACCATCCAGTTCCCCGCTGCTGCTGCCGCCATACACGCCGGGCACCAGCAGGGTAAAGGTCTCTGCCTTTCCATAGCTCCAGCCAAATGCATAATCAATGGGAAGACCTGCCTTCTTGGTTTGGCCATTGGAGGCTGTATCCAGGCTGAGGGTCCCGTTACGCATTGTAGCCTTCGAATAATCATAGGTGACAAATATATTGGTGGCATTGGCCAGCACACCGATGATGCCGCCAATCAGCGCAATAGAAAGCGCTAAGGCCAGGTGCTTCAATTGCTGTTCTTTTATCCACTTATAGACATAGCCCGCCGACATAAAGACCGCAATGATCAGGAAGTAATAACTGATCTGCAGGTGGTTCATGCCGATGAGCAAGGCTGTAAACAGAACGGTCAGTGCTCCGCCCAGCCAGTACCGGCCTTCATAAAGCAGCACCAGCGCTCCTACCAGGGCTGGTACATAACCCATTGATAACATCTTGGTGTCGTGCCCCACGGCCACAATGATCGGGCTGTAGGATGCATACCCGTAGGCCAGGGCTGCCAGTATACTGATCCAGGAATTGATGCGGAACACCTGGCATAGAAAATAGAAGCTGACGCAGATCAGAAAGAAAAAGCTGATCGGCTTAGGCAGAAACAGGGTAAACAAAGAGTGGGTATAAACCGCCGAAATTATATTCTGGCTCTCGATGGCAATGGAGTAAGCCGGCATACCGCCGAACATGCTGGTCGTCCACAGGGGGTAATGACCGAACTGTTCCTTATACTCCAAAAGATTCTGTGCCATGCCTTTCCAGTGCACCACATCCGATTGGTTGATGACCTTGCCGCTGAGGGCAGGGCTGCAAAAGATGAGTGCGGCAATCAGGAAAACAACAACAGCGATCAGGTGAGGAAGTAATCGCTGGAACAGCCCTTTCTTCATATACAGTTTTTAGAATGCCGACAAAATAATGCTATTTTGTAGTAAAACTGTTCATGCGCTGGCTGCTTTTTTTGTCCCGTATAGCCTTTATCTGTAATCTTTTGTTTTTGCTAACAGTGCTTTTGCAATGGCGGAATATCATTGGCGACGAGCGCATTGCTTCTACGGTTATTATTATAGGTTACATCTTTGCCGTCTTTATTTTCAACCCGGTGGTGAACCTTTCCTACGGCCTGGTGTTGATACGCCGGAGGGCTTTATTTTCATCTGTACCGCGATGGCTGGTACTGGCCAACTTCATCTTTCTAATATTACAATTGCAATACATCCTTTTCC
>DASWYM010000395.1:0-9198 GCA_036404975.1 Chitinophagaceae bacterium | reverse complement strand
GTACCGCGAGCCGCTACGGTGAAGGAGGCAGTACCACCCTCACACTCGGTATCGGCCACAGGCGCAGTTGTGATCTCCGGCTTTTCTCTTACATTTATACTGACAATAGCAGTGGTCGAACCGCAGGAGTTCGTTGCAGTGATGGTGTAGTTAGCAGCTGCACTGGCAGCAGTCGGCGTGCCGGAGATCACCCCGGTTGTGGTATTCAGACTCAAACCGGCAGGAAGTTCAGGACTTACCGAGTAGGAAGTCACCATTCCTGTAACCGAGGGCATATTATTAGTGATGGTTGTTCCAACGCAATAAGTAGCCGGATTGGCCGAGTAGTTCAGATTAGAAGGTGCTACACAAGAAGAATAATTTGCTGTCCAATTTTGAGTATTTTGATCACCAATAATACACATTTCTCTTGTAGTAACAGTAGTACCCCCACGACTCCAACTAATAAAAGCACCACCTGCATCTGAAAAAGCTGGAGCAATCACTTTAACTCTATCTTCTGATAAAGCAGCAGCTATTATAGTACTAGAAGTATTGGCATTAACACTATTTAATTCATCTATTGGTTCATTTGGACAAAAAGTAGACGAAGAATATTTTTTATAATAAATAGTTGCTGCACTTACATTAGTCTTTACTGTGATGTTACCATCTGTAAAATATGTCTCGGCTTTATAGTTAGAAACTAAGCCAGTTGCAATTACAGTAAATTTAACTCCTATATGCCTAGATTCTATTTGGTAATCTAAACTCCAATTACCGTTTTCATCCACATCAACCCAATATGCCAACACATCTGGGAACCATGGATCTTCAGTTATATTAATCGAAACTCTTTTGATCCCCTTATCTAAGACCCACCCGGAACCGGTAATATGCGCCACTTCACCAGGAGAATAATCTAGTTTATCTGTTTTCACTATTGGATTTGCTAAGCCAATTTCAGTATAGGCGGTAGTCTGCCCAAACGCAAACACATTCAAAAAAGAAAACAGCACCAGCAAAGTGGTCGATAGCAGCACGCGTAGCTTCGGTTGCATAAAGCAATAGTTTAGTTAATAGACTAAATAGTAAATGATACAAAGTGGCTTTCAGGAGGGGATGGCAGTAGTTTCAGAACAGCCGGCAGGCGCCGTTCGGGTTCAGAGGATGTGGACAGTCAGTTCGGGTAACGAATATAGGATAGGCAATTAATATGAAAGCTTTTTATTACGTGTCTTTCCGCCCCTTCTTCGGCGAAAGGGCCTTTTTGGTCGGTGAACACCATAACAAATAACCTTATATGTCTTTTGCTTGTATCGCTTGGGTATTCGTCCCGGTGGTTTTCTAGAAGGGATGCGTATTGGTTACTTCGCAGCTGTGGCCCCCGGGGGCCGTCTCATAGGATGGGAGGATGGTGGCTTAGCAGGCTTGTAAAAGGTCGTTCTAAGCAGTTCAGGCAGCTAATGTAATAGCCCTCAACGAGAAATGCAAGACCCCCGGCTTAAAAAGGGCTTAAAAAGGTTGAGAGAGGTTGAGAGAGGTTGAGAAGTTGAGGGGTTGAGATGTTGAGGGGTTGAGAAGTTCCTTACTACTCTACCGGGGGCCGTAAAAACAAAAGCCCCCGCTTTCGCGGGGGCCTACTTAAAATCAACGTTATGGAAAGTGAAAATTGCTATTCGAGGATTAAGGGGTAAAAGTGATAGGCGCTGCAGTCGGCTTTATTTCGATACCTGTGATTGGGTCTTTAGCACTAACCGACCATTGACCGGTGAGCTCGTAAGGAGCGGTTCCCTTCAATTCTTTAGTAAAGGTCACTTTAAAGATGCGCTCATACTGCTCGCCAATCTGGAAATTCCACATAATAATATGATTGTCATTTTGCGTATGCTTACGCTCTTCACCTTCAGCCTCGGTATCGTTGGTCCACATTCCGGCATCCGTGAAACCAGTTACGGCTGTTAAGCCACCCTGCAGTTTGGCAGCACCCATAGCCGGGCAGGAAGTCACGGTATAAGTAACCTCAAACTCGTACTTATTGTTGCCTAAAGGCGTATGCTTAGTAAGTTCCCCTTTAAGGGCCAAAGGCAAGCAGGGCTCAACCACCTTTAATGGGAACTCGCCAGACATGTTTTCATTAAATCCATCACAACCTGCAGCTACATAATGCACCTTGAACGAATATGCTTCGTCACCCACCACCGTAGGCGTAAACGTATACGTAACTTCATGATTTGATGTAGTAACATTCACTGGAGCTCCCACACCCACATACTCTGTACCTACCAACATCTGTAATTGTAATTTACCACAATCAGGCACAGCTACCCCCGTTGTTTCGTCAAAAGTACCCGTAACTGTCACAGGCTCTCCCTTAATACCAACGGCAGGATCGTAGATCACGGTTAAAGAAGGATCTACCCGGCCATTTCCGCCACCTTGGTTATCAGAACTGGGATTATCTCCCTGGCCTGGAGGAGTTCCACCCTGTCCTGGGGTTTCATTTTGTCCACCGCCTCTGGTGGCTGAACTTAAGCTGTCTTGGGAAGATAAAGTGTCCTTTGTGCAGGAACTGAACGCGCCGAACAGGCACAAAGCGATGGCGCTTAGTTGTAAAGTTTTCATTTTAGGGTCCGTTTTTAGATTAAAAAAATAAACGGCTCTCAGAGGATTAGTTGGGTATGGAAAGGTTTGAAGGATCAGTTGAAGCATCCCTTCATAGGATCGGTGGAGCTGCGACAAATATAGAAGGCGGTTTTCATATATGCAAGTACCCGCCCAAAATTTCTTTTGGACACGGTAGGCCCGGGATCTTCACGGAACCGCGAAGCTTCGAGCTATGAGCTGCGAGCCGCGAGCTGCGAGAAGAGAGAAGGGGTATTCTTTATGCTATGCTCTTCTCCCCGGGTCTCCGGGTGGACGGCCCTGATTTGGTTTGGCGCGGTAATTTAGCAGCTTTGTTTATGCCCGCATTCAAAGACACAAAAGGATACCAGGTGATCACCGGCTGGCTGGAAGGCAAGGGCTTCCGCCCCTTCCCCTTCCAGGAAGAAACCTGGGAAGCGCTCCACGGCCGCCGCAGCGGGCTGGTGAACGCCCCCACGGGCACGGGCAAGACCTTCTCGGTTTTCCTCGGCGCCCTTATCCAGTTCATCAACGAGCACCCGAAAGCCTGGCAAACCAAAAGTAAGAACGGCCTGCAGCTCCTCTGGATCACCCCCCTGCGCGCCCTGGCCAAGGACATCGGCCGCGCCATGGAGGAAGTGATCGGCGAGCTGGGCCTCCAATGGCAGGTGGGCATCCGCAGTGGCGACACCTCGGCTTCCGACCGCCAGAAGCAAAAGCGCCTCGTGCCCGAAGTGCTCATCATCACCCCCGAAAGCCTCCACCTCCTGCTGGCCCAGAAGGCGTACCCCGACGTATTTAAGTCGCTGCGCATCGTGGCGGCCGACGAGTGGCACGAGCTGATGGCTTCCAAACGCGGTGTGCAGGTGGAGCTGGCCTTGAGCCGGCTCTGTGCCCTGCGGGCGCCCAGTGGTGAGACGGCAGACGTGATCCCGATAGCTACCGGGAGTGAGCCAGGGAACCCCCACTCGCAGCTCGCCGCTCGTAGCTCGCCGCTCTCCATCTGGGGTATCTCCGCTACCATCGGCAACCTGAACCAGGCCATGGACGTGCTGCTGGCCCCGCTGAAGCTGATCGATCCTGCGCAGGAAGGCACCATCATCCGCGCCGACATTCATAAAGAAGTAGTGGTAGAGTCGATCCTCCCCGACGAAATAGAGAAATACCCCTGGGCCGGCCACCTGGGCATCAAGCTGGCCGAAAAGGTGGTGCCCATCATCCGCGGGAGCCGCACCACCCTCATCTTCATCAACACCCGCGGCATGAGCGAGCTGTGGTACCAGACCCTGCTCACCGTGGCGCCCGACCTTGCCGGGGCCCTGGCCCTCCACCACGGCTCCATCGAAAGCGAGCTGAGGGCCTGGGTGGAGGACGCCCTCCACGAGGGAAAGATGAAGGCCGTGGTCACCACCGCCTCGCTCGACCTGGGCGTCGACTTCCGCCCCGTGGAGACGGTCATCCAGGTGGGCTCGCCCAAGGGGGTGGCCCGCTTCCTGCAGCGCGCCGGCCGCAGCGGCCACTCGCCCGACGCCGTCAGCCGCATCTACTTCCTGCCCACCCACTCGCTGGAGCTCATCGAGGCCGCCGCCCTCAAGTCGGCCGTGGCGGAAGGGGCCATCGAAAGCCGCGAGCCCCTGATCCTCTGCTACGACGTGCTGGTGCAGTGGCTCGGCACCCTGGCCGTGTCGGAAGGCTTCCGCCCGGAGGAACTGTTCCAGGAAGTACGCGCCACCCACTGCTACAGCGAGCTCACCCACGACGAGTGGGAGGAGCTGCTCCATTTTATCACCTCGGGCGGCAGGGCCCTGCAGCAATACGACGAATACAAAAAGGTGGTGGTGGAGGAGGGCCTCTACCGCATCACGGGCCGCCGCATCGCCATGCGCCACCGCCTGCACATCGGCACCATCGTGAGTGACGCCATGCTGCGCGTCAAGTTCATGGGCGGCGGCTACGTAGGCATGGTGGAAGAGTCGTTCGTGGCGCGCCTCGAGCCCGGCGACTCCTTTACCCTGGCGGGCCGCAACCTCGAGCTGGTGGCCATCAAGGACATGACGGTGGTGGTGAAGAAGTCGAACGCCAAAAAGACCATCGTGCCCTCCTGGATGGGCGGGCGCCTGCCCCTGTCGGCCTCCCTGGGCCGGAAGCTGCGCGAGAAGCTGGCCGACGCCGTGGAGCAGGTGGCCTGGGGCGCCGCCGCCCCCGACGTGGAGATCCAGGCCCTCCACCCCCTGTTCGCCCTGCAGCAGTCCCTCTCCCATATCCCCAGGCCCGGCGAGCTGCTCATCGAACAGATTGAGACCCGCGACGGCTTCCACCTCTTTGTCTACCCCTTCGAGGGGCGGCTGGTGCACGAGGCGGTGGCCGCCCTGCTGGCCTACCGCATCTCCAAACAGGTGCCCATCACCTTCTCGCTGGCCATGAACGACTACGGCTTCGAGCTCCTCAGCGACCAGCCCATCCCCGTAGACGACAGCAACGTCTACCGCCTGTTCTCGCCCGACAACCTGATGGAGGACATCCGCCGCAGCGTGAACGCCACCGAGATGGCCCGGCGCAAGTTCCGCGACATAGCGGTAATCGGGGGGCTGATCTTCACCGGCTACCCCGGCGAGCACAAGAAAGCCCGCCACCTGCAGGCCTCCGCGGGCCTCCTGTTCAACGTGTTCAGCGAGTACGAGCCCGGCAACGTCCTCATCCGCCAGGCCTTCCAGGAAGTGTTCGACCAGCAGATGGAGGAGGGGCGCCTGCGCGCCATGCTCCAGCGCATCCAGCGCTCCGGCATCATCCTCACCTTCCCGCAGCGCCTCACCCCCTTCTGCTTCCCCATCAAGGTGGACAGCCTGCGCGAGAACCTCACCTCCGAGAAGCTCGAGGACCGCGTGCGGCGGATGCAACAGCAACTGAATAAGATGAGTGGTGAGGGAGGAGAGCTGTGAGCTGCGAGCTGCGAGCTAGGAGCTGCGAGAATAAAGAGGGCTCAACTTCTCAACCGCTCGACTTCAGCCCCTCGCGGGGTCTTCCGACCCGGGGGAATACGATAACTCTACCCGGAGAACCCCGGTCCCTTCCCCTCATGTTCCAGGAGACCGGGGTTCTCAAAAGAGCTATCCAAAACAAAGACCCACAGCAATTGCTGCGGGTTTTTATGAGTAGGCACTAAAAGTGTTTGTGTGATCTGAAAGAAGTAAAAGGGCCTTTTAAACGGCCCGTGACAGGCTGCGTAACCTTTGGTTTCTCCATTATCACCAATTACTGAATAAGTTTATTCTCAATATAAAGTTGAATGTGCGGGTCAATAAAGTAGCCCAGGGACGCACCACTTGCTTTTCGCTTTTCACGATCTGAATAACGGAACGTGATATACCGAACCGGTGTCATGCCGTTGGTAAAGATCGCTATTGAGTTTTCACTAACGTACACGTCACTTGCCGGGAAACTTGATCTTATATGTTCAACCAGTGCTTTATAATAATCTTTCATGCTTTTTACATCTGTTGCATGGTATTTGATCACATATTGAAAAGAACGCATCTTATCGTTATCAAAATCAACATCGGCTAAGCCCTCGGCATCGGGCCAGCCTCCGTCGTATAAAACATAGCTCCTTCCTTTGTACTGATTGCGCTTCAGTTTTTTTGCCTCTTCTTTATAGTGACTGAGAAACTCTACTTCCGTCATATCCGGAGTATAGTGATAGACCTTGTACAGGCTGTCGACAAAGGCAACGGCTTTCGCCTTCCTCACGGCATTCTCTTTTTCGGCCTTGTCGTAGGCCACTTTATCCTTTTCCAGCTTCACCAGCCAGCGCGTCACCTCCAGTATCTTTTCCTCCGGAATGTTTGCGGTCTTATCCATAGCCAGGTAAGTCTTGCTGTTGCGGATGGCATTTTCCAGGTACTGGCCATCCTCTTCGGCCCAGGTCTTCCAGATCTGTACCCGCAGGAATTGCGCTTTAGGCGTCACCTTTCCCAGGTACTCATCCACTTTCTTCAGCTCTTCATAGGACGTGCTCAGCTTACCGGATTCAAAAGCCTTCTCGGCTTCTTCATAGGCCACGCGGGCCAGCAGGTTCTTGTCCTGGGCAAAAAGTGCTGTACTACTACCTAGAAAAAACAGAGCAACAATGACAATACAGAAAGAAATTCTTTTCATGTTCAGATGGTGGTATTTGGGATTATGGGATTTTGCTGCAGAAAAATGAATCCATAAGCAAGGAACGCCTTAATAATAAGAAGTCATGAAATAGAGTATTACATATGATTTGACAGACTTCTTTTTCGCATGTTCAAAATACTGGAACCTGATTTTGCTCCTGGGTATTACATTACTGGTGGTTATAGACATAGCCTCATGATCGTCGCTAATATATAAGTCCTTTGCCAGGAAAAGAGACTTTATGTGCGTCATCAGCCCATCCATATAGGCTTTTACCCCTTTGGGGTCCGTTTCATGGTATTTAACCACATATTCAAATTCAATCACTTTATTGTTGTAAATGTTCACCTCATCCAGGCCCACCTCGGAGGTCGCCCCTTTTTTATAAAAAACATTGCTGCTACTATACGCTTTGCGTTTCAACTTTTTAAGCTCCTGCTGATAACGACTGACCAATTCTTCTTCTGTCATACCCACCTTATACTGAAAGACCTTATAAAGGCTGTCGACAAAGGCATTGGCTTTCGCCTTCCGGATGGCCTCCTCTTTGTTGGCTTTGTCGGCCGCTACCTGCGCCTTGTCGTAGGCCACCTTGTCTTTTTCCATTCTCACTAGCCAGCGCGTCACCTCCAGCTTTTTTTCCTCCGGCAGGTCAAAGGTCTTGTCCATGGCCAGGTAGGTCTTGGTGGTCCAGATAGCACTTTGCAGGTACTGGCCATCCTCCTCGGCCCAGGTTTTCCAGATCTGCACCCGCAGGAATTGCGCTTTAGGCGTCACCTTTCCCAGGTACTCATCCACTTTCTTCAACTCTTCATAGGACGTGCTCAGCTTACCGGCTTCGAAAGCCTTCTCGGCCTCTTCATAGGCCACGCGGGCCAGCAGGTTCTTGTCCTGGGCGTAGCCACCAGGACCGGACAAACAAAGGGCCACCAATAGTAGAAGGGGGACCAGGTGGCCTACAACCCGCCGCTTCGTTTTCACTTTTATCATGGCATAGAATTCTGTACGTACTATTTTCTAATGGGCTTTCTATTGATCGGTATGCTTACTCGACCAGTTGGCTGCCAATGGATACATCCATGGTCTTTGCCTTTTTGAACTCGCCTAGTTCAAAGGTGATGTAATGATATACCTGGCCCAGGAGCATATTTATTTTTACATTGTCGTGGGAACTGCTTACAAAAGCTTCTTGGGGGAACACCGATTCCAGCAGGGGCTTCCATTTGTTGGCAAACTCGTATGCCATATCAAATTCATCTTTGCTGTCTACGGTTTTATACCGGTATGTATACAGGGAAACCTTCCCTCCTTTTTGGACCGACACCGCCGTAGGGCCTGTATACCCTATAGTGCCGTTATAATGGGTGTGCCATGTTTCATAACCTTCGGTTTTAGTTTTCATTTGTTTGGCAAACTCCGGGTTGGCCTTCAGCACTTCTTCCCCGCTCATGCCCACCTTATAATGGCACAAGCTATAAATGCTGTCCAACACAGATTTCACCCGGGCCACCGCTCTTTCCTCTTCGTTGTTTTGATGATCCCACTCAGCTTTTTGCTTTTCCAGCCGGATGCGGAGTTTAGTGACCTCCATGACCTTATCTTCCGGGAGGGTGAATGATTTGGCTAAACCCAGGTACTCATTGCAGATCTTGATGGCATTTTCCGCATTGCCGGGGTCTTGTTGGGTGGCCAGGTGGAAGAGCTGCACCCGCAGGTACATGCTTTTGGGGGTGATCTTTTTTAACAGGCTGTCGACTTTATTCAGCTCCCGGAACGATTCGGTAACCTTACCGGCGGCTAAAGCCTCTTCGGCCGTTTCATAGGCGATTTTCGCCAGCATATTATTATCCTGGGCCAGGGAGGGTGCACTCCAGCCCAGTAAAGAAATCACCAGCAACAAGAAAGTGCGCGTGCTTTTTTTCATAAACAGGGTTTTTTATAGTTCGTACAGGTAATTAGTTTTCCCAGAAGTCATCTTTTTTGGCCGGCTTCTTTTCTTCGGCTTCTTTCTTTTTGCCGGTCTCCCAGAAGTCGCCATTGGCAGCACCAGGGGACGAGGTGGTTGTTTTTTTATTCTTATACGTAATAGGCTTTATGATGCCCCCCGACTGCTGGAAGAGGTCCTGCAGGCCCTGGCGCATCGACTCGGCTTCCCGCTCGCTGGTATAATAGCCATGCATCACCTCGGCATAGGGCGTCAGCTTCTGGATTTCGCCGGTGAAGGAGGTTTTAAAAGGCCAGGTGCCATCGCTGTAGCGGCTCACCGCAAATACATTGGACAGGTAGAGCAGGGGTTGCTTCTCCCCTATTTGCGCCTTGTCGTACGCATACACAAAATAGTAAAGCGTATTGGCAGATATCTTGGAAGAAGAGAGCGGTATGCTGCCTTCGGGAAGCCGGGAAAAGAGGTCGGAACGGATGCCGCCCAGCAGGCGC
>DASWYM010000394.1:0-5722 GCA_036404975.1 Chitinophagaceae bacterium | reverse complement strand
CGTTGCCCTGGTCGTCTTCACGGTAGATCTTCACCAATCCGTCGAGCACCAGGATGGCAGCCCGGATATTCTGCCCGGTGCGCATGAGGGTCTCGCCCGGTGCAAAGGTCTTCAGATCTGCTACCTGTACCATTTCCCGGACCAGTTCCGGCTCCAGCATGGGAAAATGCCTGGAGATTTCAGCTTCCGTCATACTGCAAAGATAACTCTGCTTTTTGCCACCTGCGTGACCAAAGTCGCACAATATTTCGCCTAGAAGAGTAGCTTTACAAAAAACTATGGCTAAAATAATCTTAGAACGTAAGAAAGGCGATATGGGTTTTGATGCCCGCGACGAAATGGGACACGTGCTGCAGACTGATACCAGCCAGGAGAATGGCGGCGATGACTATGGTTACCGGCCAATGCAGCTGCTGCTGGCAGGCCTTGGTTCCTGCAGCGCTATTGATATCATGCTGATACTCAAAAAGCAACGCCAGCAGGTGGACGATTTCTCCATCGAGGTGGAAGGCGAGCGGGAAAAAGACATGACTCCGGCCCTTTGGAAGACCGCCCACATTACCTTTCATCTAAAAGGGAATATAGATCCGGAAAAAGCTGAGCGAGCCGTTCTCCTGTCCATGGAACGCTACTGCTCAGTTGCCGAAACGCTACGTCGTGGCGGTACGGTCATCACCTGGGAGACGCACGTAAGTCAATAACATTCACGAACTACAAAAGCAACGCCTGTGCAGGACAACTTTTACAAGACCCTCTTCAAACACCAACAGCAAAAAGAGGGCGTACCGTCGAACGAGGTGATTACCGGCTGGGCAGAGAAGCTCATCTATTTACTTTACCCGCAACTGTCCACCTGCGCGTTTGCTTCCGAAGAGGCATTAAGAGAGGCCCTCACCAAACTCCGGAGTGACCTGGAAGATATCCTGAATGCCACCACGGCCTGCTACGATTGCAACAATGCAGCAGTGGCCCGCGCCTTTTTTGACGAGGTGCCCGAAATCTACAGGCTGCTCAATACCGATGCCAAGGCCATTGTGGCTGGTGACCCCGCGGCCCATTCGGAGTTTGAGGTGATCAGGGCCTACCCCGGCTTTTATGCCCTCTGCTTTTACCGCATCGCCCACGTGCTGCACCGCCTGAAAGTGCCACTGCTGCCCCGCATCTTTACCGAGCAGGCCCACTCACGCACCGGCATCGACATTCACCCCGCTGCCGAGATAGGCGAATACTTTTGCATCGACCACGGTACGGGTGTGGTGATTGGAGAAACTTCCCAGATCGGTAACCACGTGAAGATCTACCAGGGCGTCACCCTGGGGGCGTTGAGTGTCAGCAAAGAGATGGCTTTTACCAAGCGCCACCCTACCGTGGAAGACCACGTGGTGATCTATGCAGGCGCCACCATCCTTGGCGGCAATACCGTAGTGGGGCACCACAGCGTGATCGGCGGTAACGTTTGGCTCACCCGTAGCGTCCCCCCCGGCACCCTGGCTTATCATAATCCAGAGATTACCCTGATGGAAGGAAAACTCTTAAATACGTAACCATGGCAGGCGTTTTAGACACGGTAGGTAATACCCCCTTAGTTGAATTACAGCGATTAAACCCCAACCCCGCCGTCCGCATCTTTGCCAAACTGGAAGGCAATAACCCCGGAGGCAGTGTAAAGGACCGTCCCGCTCTGAACATGATCCGCAGTGCCCTGGAGCGCGGTGACATCAACAAGAATACAAAGTTGATAGAAGCCACCAGCGGTAACACCGGTATCGCGATGGCACTGATGGCCAAGCTCTTTGGCCTGCAGATCGAGCTGGTGATGCCCTCCACCTCCACGCGCGAAAGGGTGCTCACTATGGAAGCCTTTGGTGCCAAAGTGATCCTGCTCGACAACATGGAAGTGTGCCGCGACTATGCGGATGAAAAAGGCGCTTCCGGCGAGTACTTCCTGCTCAACCAGTTTGCCAACCCCGACAACTATAAAGCCCACTATAAAACCACCGGCCCGGAGATCTGGCGCGACACCGATGGCGGCATTACGCATTTTGTAAGCGCCATGGGCACGACCGGCACTATCATGGGCACGTCGATGTTCCTGAAGGAGAAGAGCCCCGATATACAGATCGTCGGTTGCCAGCCCACCGAAGAGTCGTCTATTCCCGGCATCCGCCGCTGGGCACCGGCCTACCTGCCGAAGATCTTTGACCCCTCCAGGGTGGACCGCGTCATGGATATCTCGCAGGCGGAAGCTACCACCATGACCCGCCAGCTGGCCAACGAAGAAGGCATCTTTGCCGGCATGAGCAGCGGAGGGGCGGCTTCGGCGGCTATTCGCCTGGCACAGGAACTGGAGCGCGGCACCATTGTCTTTATTGTCTGTGACCGTGGCGACCGGTATCTAAGCAGTGACCTCTTTGGATAAGCCTGTATACACAATACGTTCCTTAAGCTTACTTCAATTGTAATTATCCCAATCAGAAGCAGCAAGGCAGCACTTCAACTAAAGATCACAAGTGCGCCATTTTCATCGTAATATTGCGATGAAAAGAGAATCCACATGGGCACTACCAAGACCGAAATGTTTACCGAACAGCAGAACCGGCTGGCCCTGCTGCTCAAAGCGGTGGCGCACCCCGCCCGCATCGCCATCCTGCAGCACCTGCTGAAAGCGGAAGCCTGCATCTGCGGCGACCTGGTGGAGGAACTGGGGCTGGCCCAGGCGACCATCTCGCAGCACTTGAAGGAACTGAAGTCTGCCGGGCTGATCAAGGGCACCATTGAAGGCACGAGCGTATGCTATTGCATCGATGCGAGGGCCTGGAAAAAGGCAAAGAAGGAACTAGACACGCTCTTTAAAGAGGTGAAGAACCAGGACCAGTGCTGCTAAACCGATATGATCATGCAAATAGAACCACTTCATAAAGACCACTGGCCGCGGGTGCGCACCATTTACGAAGAAGGGATCGCTACCGGTCAGGCCACTTTCCTGCCCGCCACACCAGCCTGGGAAGAATGGGACGAGGGGCACCTGCCCCACAGCCGCATCGTAGCGCTGCTGGATGGCGAGGTAGTGGGATGGGCCGCCCTCTCCCCCGTTTCGAAGCGCCCGCACTATGCGGGAGTAGCTGAAGTAAGTGTGTACGTAGGCGAAGGAGCGCGGGGCAAAGGAATCGGCAGGGCCCTGCTGGCCGAACTGGTGCGCCTCAGTGAAGCCAACGGGATCTGGACCCTGCAGAGCAGCATTTTCCCGGAGAACACCGCCTCGGTGCGCCTGCACGAGGCCCATGGCTTCCGGCTGATGGGCCGCCGGGAGCGCATCGCACAGGACAAGGGGGTGTGGCGTGATACCATCATTATGGAACGAAGAAGTAAAACTGTAGGGCTATAAAAACAACCACTATGAGTGCAACGAACTGCAACCCAGTAAAAGACCGCAAACGCCTCTCCTTCCTGGACCGCTACCTGACGCTGTGGATCTTTTTAGCCATGGCCGTGGGTGTAGGCATAGGCTACCTGGTGCCTTCGTCGGCTACGTTTCTCAACTCTTTCTCCAGCGGTACGACCAACATACCGCTGGCCGTAGGCCTCATCCTGATGATGTACCCGCCGCTGGCCAAGGTGCGCTACGAGAAGATGGGCGAAGTGTTCCGCAACACCCGTGTCCTGGGCGTATCGCTCCTGCTCAACTGGGTGATCGGCCCGGTGCTGATGTTTGCACTGGCCATTTCCTTTTTAAGAGACTACCCCGAATACATGGTAGGCCTCATCCTCATTGGCCTCGCCCGCTGCATCGCCATGGTGATCGTGTGGAATGAGCTGGCCGAAGGCAACCGCGAGTATGCTGCCGGCCTGGTAGCGCTCAACAGCATCTTCCAGGTGCTGCTATACAGTGTGTATGCCTATGTGTTCGTTACCGTCCTGCCGCCGCTGTTTGGCATTACCGGCTCCGAGGTGGACATAACCATCGGCCAGATCGCCGAGAGCGTTGCCATCTACCTGGGTATTCCCTTCGCCGCAGGCGTTCTCTCGCGCATTATCCTTTTAAAGCTCAAAGGCGAAGATTGGTACCAGGCGAAGTTTGTGCCCTTCATCTCGCCAATCACCCTAATTGCCCTGCTGTTTACGATCGTGGTAATGTTCTCCCTCAAAGGTGAATTGATCGTGCAGATCCCCATGGACGTGGTGCGCATTGCCATTCCCCTGGTAATCTATTTTGCCCTAATGTTCGGGGTGAGCTTTTTCCTTGCCAGGCGGCTGGGCGCCGACTATTCAAAGAATGCCTCCATTGCTTTTACGGCAGCAGGCAACAACTTTGAGCTGGCCATTGCCGTGGCCATCGGCGTCTTTGGCATCAACAGCGGGCAGGCCTTTGCCGGCGTGATCGGGCCGCTGGTGGAAGTGCCGGCGCTCATTGCCCTGGTGAACGTGGCCTTCTGGCTGCGGAACAGGTACTATAGCTCAAAGGAGGGTGCCTCAAAGGCGCCTGTAACCTCGAAGAGCACTTTATAGGTCGTGCGAACTGCACCAATTTATTATCTTACCTTTTATAAAACTTTATGGCTATGAACTGCGACGTGCCTGCCCTGTGGATGGAACACAAAGAAGCCCTGTATTATTATATCCTCAAAAGAGTGCGCGACGAAAGCACTGCTAAGGACATCTGCCAGGAAGTAATGATCAAGGTGTATAACTTCTGCCTCGCCAAAAGCGGCGTGCAGAACGTGCGGGCCTGGCTCTACCAGATCGCAAGCAATACTATTGCCGACCACTACCGCAAGCGGAGAGACATCCCCACCGACACCTTCAACGAAGAGGCCCCTGCCGAAGAAGAAGCCTCTGCCTTCAAAGACGCGGCGGAGTTTATCCTGCCCATGATCAACCTGCTGCCCGAGATGTATGCCGTGCCGCTGCGGATGAGCGACGTAGACGGTACGAAGCTAAAAGACATTGCGGAAGAACTGGGCCTCGGGCTCAATGCCGTCAAGCAGCGGGTAAGCCGGGCACGCAAGCTACTGAAGGACGTATTCACCGAATGCTGCCTCATGGAACTGGACGAGCAGGGACGGCTTGTGTCATTTGATATCCGCCCCGGCTGCGGAGCCCTGCAGCGCTACAAAAAGTCGCTCGAAGAGCCCGCCTGATCCATTCTAAGGAACTGCTATGATCGTTGACCTGACGCATACACTGAAAGACAAGATCACCGTCTATCCCGGCACACCGGACCCGGCCTTCGCTCCCTTAAGCACCATTGAAAAGGATGGCTTTGCCGAACAGAGCATCGGGATGACCACCCATACCGGCACGCATATAGACGCACCCTGCCATATTCTCCCGGGCACCCGTTCGCTGGACGCCTTCCCCCTGGAGAAGTTTATCGGCAAAGGAGTGGTCCTGGATTGCACCCAGGTAAGCGCTATTACCCTCCCCCTTCTTCAACAAAATGCAGAGGCCCTGAAGGAGGCTGACTTTATTCTCTTTTACACCGGCTGGCAGGACAAGTGGAATACGCCCCATTACTTTGACCCTTTTCCCACGCTCACCACGGAAGCTGTGGAATGGCTCTTGCAGTTTCATCCCAAAGCCCTGGGCTTCGATGCCATCTCTGTGGACACTATGACCGATGAGGCCCTACCCAATCACCACCTGCTTCTTCAGCAGGAAGTTCTCATCCTAGAGAACCTGGCCAACCTGGACCAGTTGATCGGCAAACAGTTCCAGCTATTCT
>DASWYM010000393.1:0-4262 GCA_036404975.1 Chitinophagaceae bacterium | reverse complement strand
CTAATCCCTAATCCCCAATCCCTTCTCCTCACCAGCCCTCTTTCGCCCCCCCCCTTTACGGGGCGGCAAAGGAGCAGCAAAGGGACGCCAAAAGGGCGGCAGAGGAGCAGCGAAGTGCACTTAGCTCTTGATAAAACAGGGTTGCTTTTGCAGGAGGCCGGCTCCATAACCCATAACAACCCCAATGACTCAATGACAAAATGACCCGATGACTGTCTCACGGTCTTTGCTCATTGAGCCGCTTCAACTCCCGGTATTTCTTGTAGGTGTACAGGGCATGGGCGCGGGCTATCTCCCAGCCTGATTTACGGTCCAGCAGGCCCAGCTGGAAGACAAAGTACTTCATGAATGAAAACACCGGCGCACCATAGATCTTCAGCGCCGAGGACTGTTTGCCGCGAGCATAATAGCGCTCGGCCATCAGCACGGCATACTGGTCCAGTTTCTTCCTGTAGGCTTGGATGCTGCTGGCAGTGTAGTGGTGCAGCACGCCCTTTAGCTTGATGATATCGGCCGTATTGGGGATCACGAGGTTCTCGTGCACGGGGGCGGCGTTCCACTCCACCACTTCGCGGTGAAAGAGGCGGTCGACCCAGTCGTTGCGCCACTCGCCGAAGCGGATGGGCTGTGCGCCAAAGTAGTTCAGTCGCTTGATGGTGTATACGGCGTTGTGGTTGCTCCAGTCGACGGCACGTATGGAGGTAGCCAGCTTCTCGCTCAGGGCCTCGTCGGCATCGAGGCTTAATATCCAGTCGTATTTCGCTTCACGGTTGCCCAGGTTCTTGGTGCCGCCGTAGCCGAGCCACTCGCTTTCAATGAGGCGCCCGCCGGCGGATTTTACAAGGCCCTGCGTGCCGTCAGTGCTGCCGCTGTCGACCACCACGATGTCGTCCGACACCTGGCGGGCAGAGCGGATGGTACGCGGCACGGTGGCGGCCGCGTTCTTACAGATGATCACTACGGATAACGGAGGCAGGTTCATATGAGGCGTAAAAGTAATGGAAATCAGGGACTAGGGATAAGGAACAAGGGATTAGGAAATGTGCAGATCTGCGTTCTTTCTCTCCCCTAATCCCAATTCCTAATTCCTAATTCCTAAGTTTGCTCCATGCCATTAACGCTTTTGCCTTTGCTGCAACAGGGAGACCCGCGGGCCATTGCCCGGGCCATATCGCTGGTGGAAAACGATGCCCCCGGCTACCGCGAGCTGTTGAAGGCCCTGCCCGAAAGCGATACGCCCCTGATCGGCATTACGGGCCCTCCCGGGGCGGGCAAGAGCACGCTGGTGGACGGCCTCCTGCGCGAGCTGGTGGGCGGCGGTGCGCGCGTGGCGGTGCTCTGCGTGGATCCCTCCTCGCCCTTCAACCTGGGGGCGGTGCTGGGCGACCGCATCCGCATGAGCGAGTGGTACACCCACCCGGATGTCTTTATCCGCTCGCTGGCCACCCGCGGCTCCATGGGCGGGCTGCATCCCCGCATCATCGAGATCACCGAAGTGCTGAAGGCCGCTCCCTTCGACTACATCATCGTGGAGACCGTGGGCGTAGGCCAGAGCGAGATCGAGATCGCCGGCCTGGCCGACGTGACGGTGGTGGTGGTGGTGCCCGAGGCGGGCGACGAGGTGCAGACCATGAAGGCCGGCCTGATGGAGATCGCCGACATCTTCGTGGTGAACAAGGGCGACCGGCCCGATGCCGACACGTTTGTCAGGAACCTGCGCCTGATGCTGGCGCCCGCCTTTCACACCCATAAGAACGAGGTGCCCATCATCAAGACCGTAGCCACGCAGGGCAAGGGGCTGGACACCCTGGTAGAAAAGATCAAAGAAGGCCTGGCTCATTTGCACGCTTCCGACAGGAAGTACTGGCTGTTGGCCGAAAGGGTTTACCAGCTAATCCAGAAAGAGCGTATGAAGGACATGCCCAAGGAACGCATCCTGGCGGCCATTAGATCCTCGGGCAGCCGCAACGTGTTTCATATATACTGGCTGGTGGAAGGGGAGGAGAAGGCGCACAAGCCTTAGGGTAGTTTAGAGTTTAAAGTTTAGAGTTTTGGGTTACTGGAAGGAGGTATGGGCCATAGTAATTTCCTGATTTATATATAGAAGATTTACTGCTTTTTGCAGGGAAGCCTGTAAATAGAGCCGGGCGCTGCTTCCTTTTAGCCTATTTACCCTTAATTTGCTGAAAGTGGCATAGGTGTTGAACCTGCATTGCCAACGACCCTTGATTTTTTAAGCCTAAGTACATGAGTGAAAAGCTCTCCGTTTATATCCTTACGCACAACAGCGAGAAGCTGTTGGAAGACGTGATCCGGCCCCTGCAGGCCATTGCCGACGACCTGCTGGTGGTGGACTCGGGCAGCACCGACAGCACGTGCGACATCGCTAAAAAGTACGGCGCCCGCTTTATCCATCATCCCCTCGTATCGTTTAAGGAGCAGCGCAACTTTGCGCACGACGCCTGCCTGTACGACTGGGTGCTGGCGATGGATTCGGACGAAGTGGTGTCGGAGGAGTTTGTACAGGAGGTGCTGGATCTAAAGAAGGCAGGTTTTACCCATGATGCCTATGCCCTTACCCGCTACTGGATCGTGCAGGGGGTGCAGGTGCGCAGCATTTATCCCATCGACTCACCCGACGACCCCGTGCGGCTCATCGACCGGCGAAAGGTGCGCTTCGGTACCCGCAGTGGCCATGTGCACGAATCGGTGGAAGGCTACGACAGCAAGGGCGTGATAAAGGGGGCCGTGTACCACTACACCTTCGGCTGTGATAACGAAATAGAGCGCAAGCTGCATAAATATACCTCGCTGGCCGCCATGGACATTGCCCGTAACCCGAGGGCGCGGCGCTGGTATTTTCCCCTGATGGCCCACTACCGCCTGTTCCTGAGCCCGCCGGCTGCCTGGTACAAGTGGTACATCCGCCACCAGGGCTACAAAGATGGAAAGATCGGCCGCAAGCTGGGAAAGTACGCCTTCCAGTACACCTACCTGAAATACAGGTATTATATCCGGCACCACATGCACGACCGGAAAGGTCGATAGTCCATGGTCCATAGTCCATGGTTTATAGTAGTGAATTACAGGACATATAGTCTATGTTCCTGGTAAGACCGATATTTTGGAATAAAGAAATCTTAGAGACCTATTGGCCTGATGTCTCTTCCATGGACCATGGACTATTAACTATGGACCATAGATCTTCTACTGCTGATTCTTGTGGTTCTTCCACATGCGGTAGGAGATAAAGCCTACAATGGCCAGCGGGGTGGCGGCCAGGTAAAGAATGCCGGTATTCAGTCCGCGGGCGGGTTTCTCGCCCAGTTGCTCAGCGGTGCGGGTACAAATGGAGCACTGCGCCAGCACGTCGGTAGAAAGGATCGTAAAGACCACCAGCAGGATCAGTATGAATAATAGCTTCTTCATGATGTATAGGGGTGACAAAGGTAAAGAACTATCCCGTCATGCTTTGCCTCACTATTTATTAGTAGAATGTTAAAGGGTAGTATGGCGGTTTGCCTCCATGCGTAAGTGTTTGGGAGCAACCTGCTTTCACAGACCGGCAAAGGAAAATGCGGTATTATGAACGCCTTAGGGTAGAGCTCAATGCTTGCAGATAAGCGAGAGAAACCCTATCTTAGGTCTGTACCTATTGAAGAAAGACCAAATCCATGCGAAAAACCAGACTGCTTATCCTGCTTTCCCTTTGCAGTATTCCTATTACTTTCCTGCAGGCACAGACCACCCCGATCAGTGGGGTCATTAATACCTATCACAAGGTGGAGGACCTTATTCCCCTGCGCTCTTGCGTGGTGGTGGATGATGCCACGGGCCTTGCGCCTGGAAGCAGGGTGATGCTGGTGCAGATGAAGGGCGCCTCGGTGGAGACCAATAACAACAGCACCTTTGGCGATATAACCAGTATGAACACGGCCGGCAATTACGAGCTGGGTACCGTGTGCATGGTAAGTGGGGATACAGTGTTCCTGCTCAATAAAATCGTACAGGAGTATACGCTCACGGGCAAGGTGCAACTGGTGGGAATACCGGTGTATGAGAATGCGCTGGTGGAGGATTCGCTAAAGGCAAAGCCCTGGAACAACAGTGAAGGCAAGGGTGGGGTGCTGGCGCTGAGCGTGACCTACAGCTTGTTTCTCAATGCGCCGGTGTCAGCTACGGGGACGGGGTTTATCGGCGGACCGCCAGTGCTCTGTAGAGGAACTTGCAGTAACTGGGCCACTCCTTCGGGTCCTGCTTAT
>DASWYM010000392.1:0-3197 GCA_036404975.1 Chitinophagaceae bacterium | reverse complement strand
CTGACATTCCAGGCCGCCGATATCCTTCACGGTTACGCTGTCCATCTTGCCAGCGCGGATATCGTTATGGAACTTCTCGTAAATGCTGTAGAACTGGTTGCCTTTGGTGCTGTCGGTGTTGAAGTCCACCTTCGTTTCACGGTGACAGTTCACACACCAGCCCATGCTCAGTTCAGCCTGCTGCGATACCACATCCATGTCCTGGATATTGCCGTGACAGGTCTGGCAGGCTACGTTACCGGCGTTGACGTGCTGGGCGTGGTTGAAGTATACGTGGTCAGGCAGGTTGTGGATCTTGATCCACTCGATCGGCTTGGCATTCTTCGGATCCCAGGGCTGTCCCGGTGTATACCCGGCATAGTCATACAGCTTCTGAATCTCGGCGGTACCGTCAATCTCGTTGCCCTTCTCGTCATACAGCTTCGGTCCTTTCTCGTAGGTAGAGATGGACTTATGGCAGTTCATACATATATTAATAGAAGGAATCGCGGCGTGCTTGCTTTCCCAGGCCGAGCCGTGGCAGTACAAACAGTTGATCTGGTTGATGCCGGCGTGCACCTTGTGCGAGTAGTAGATAGGCTGGGCAGGCTGGTAGCCTTGCTGGCGGCCCAGGTTGATGGCGCCCTTGCCCACAAAGTAGCCGCCGATCACAAAGAACACGATGGCCAACAGGGCAATGTAGATCTTATTGCGCCAGAACGGTACAGGCTCGGGACGCTGAATGCCCTCCTTGTCGTCGGAGAGTTTCTTCAGGTTGCTGTTCACCTGCATCAGGATCAGCGCTACCAGGGCCAGGATCAGGGAGATCACCCCGAAGATGATGGCGTTGCGGGCCGACGTGTCCTCGGCAGGCGCACCGGCGGTAGCCCCACCGTCGGCAGCAGGCGCTCCCGGAGCGGGGGCAGTGTTCACATATTCTACAATGGCATCAATTTGCGCGGTGCTCAGCGTAGGAAACGCCTGCATGATCACGCCGCCAAACTGCTGCTGCAGGCCCTTGGCATAATCGCTGCCTTTAATATAGGCAGCCGGGTTTTTCATCCACTTATACAGCTCCTCGCGGTCGCCCCAGGGACCCCGCTCGGTAAAACCCCGCAGGGCCGGACCAGTCAGGTTCTTATCCAGGGCATGGCAGGTCTGACAGTTTTGCTGGAACAATTGCTTGCCCTCTGCCGCTCCACCTCCTTGAGCATATATAGAAGAAAAAGAAAGAAAAAGAAAACCGAGCAGTAGTACTCTTTGCGCAAAAGCCTTTATACAAATCATAGATGCTTGGGATCTAAAATGTGGAAAATTTCCTAAATCGGGTGCAAAAATATGACAGTAAATTAACAAAAGGGCAACAAGGGTAAACTTTTTTTAACCCGCTACAGGACTGCATTTCAGCCGATTATTAAGGTTTTTTCCCTATATATCTTTGACCTTTGTCACGTTTTCGTCAGGGGCCTTTTTGGTGTGTAAAAACTTCCCCACTGGTCGGTATTGACAGGAAAGCTTGCCTGTCATGAATATACGACAAATAAAGAAACGAATCCATATATCCCTGCCCGTTACCCCCCATATAAGAGATACATATTATATAGAGAACATAGTCCCGTCCATGCCTGCTCTTCGAACAGATCATAAATCCCCTCACTCCCCACCTCTTGGCTTCCAGTCAAATCTATACCCCCACTCCCTCACCACTCATTACTCACCACTCATTCCCCATCCTCCAAAACTCCCGACTCCCGACTATCTTTGCCCCCATGTTCAAATGGATGCGTGAAAAATGGAACGTCACCCCATGGCAGCTCTTCTGGATCCTGTGGGTATTTGCCATTACCGGCACCACCACCGCTTGGATCACCGGCAAGATCACCGGCTGGCTCGGCTTCGACGAGCATACCTTCTGGGGCTGGAAGCTGCTGCTGCGCCTCGCCATCCTCGTCTTTGGCTACCAGGCCATCCTGCTGGCGGTGGCCTTCCTGCTGGGCCAGTTTCCTTTTTTCTGGCGCTACGAAAAAAAGATCCTCCAACGCATGCGGCTGCTCAAAAAGGAGGAACCGGCAAAAACCCAGGTCGCCCACCCCGGCAAACCATCCCGGCTCCAAACCCGGAACTAAAATCCCAAACTTGAAACTTGAAACCCCTCTCATGACCACTTCCAACGCCCACATAAACATCGCCATCTTCGCCTCCGGCGCTGGCTCCAACGCCCAACAGATCATCACCCACTTCAAAGGTTCCGATAAAGTAAAAGTGGCCCTGGTGGTATGCAACAAGCCCGGCGCAGGCGTGCTCGGCATTGCCGAAAGAGAGGGCGTGCCCACCCTGCTCATTGAGCGGGAGCGCTTCCTGCGCGGCGACGGCTACTTACCCGAGCTGCAGGCCGCCGGCATCGGCTTTATCGTCCTGGCAGGCTTCCTGTGGAAGATTCCCCAAAGCCTCATCGATGCCTACCCCCGCCGCATTGTCAACATCCACCCCGCCCTGCTGCCCCGCTACGGCGGCAAAGGCATGTACGGCCACTACGTCCACGAGGCGGTGCTGAGCAATGGCGACGTGCAGTCGGGCATCACGGTGCACTACGTCGACGAGCACTACGACAACGGCGACATCATCTTCCAGACGGCCTGCCCCGTGCTGGAGGGCGACACCCCCGAAGTGCTTGCCGCCCGCATCCACCAGCTCGAACACCTGCACTACCCGCAGGTCATCGAAGAGCTGCTCACAGGAACCCGCACCCGGCAGTCCTGAGACAGACACGCTGCACGCCACTTCTTAAGCCGCGATCTCCTTATCCACTACGCGCCCCTCAGCTTCACGCTCTAATGTCCTGCTCAGCCGGTCAGGCCCTGCCCGCTGGCAAACAGGTCGGCAGCAAGATTGGCAGGAAGGAATCACCTGTTAATACAAACCCGCCACCAGGCAAGGAGATAACAAAAGACGGCAAGGGGCTTCAATACCCCCGGATGGAAGCTACCGGTTTTAGCAACCGGCGCCCCACCCCGTGTTGCCTGTCCTCCCCCAACACCCTCCCTGCGCCGTGTCGCCTGTCTTCCTTGCAGCATCCCTCCCGCACCGTGTTGTTGTCCCCATGCAACACCACCCTACCCCGGCCCGTCCGGGTGCCTGTCTTCAGACGGGTACCGCGCCGTATTGCGTGTCCCCACGCAACAACACTCTGTCCGGCCAGGGTGCCTGGGTTCAGAGGA
>DASWYM010000391.1:0-11523 GCA_036404975.1 Chitinophagaceae bacterium | reverse complement strand
GATGCCCAGTCGCTGAAGGACGCCCTGTTCAGCGGCCGATTGAAAAACGATAACAATTCGGTGATCCGTAAGGGCGATGACCTTTCCGCCAAGATGGTGGATACCACCCGCAAAGCCACTGTGGATACAGTCATTCGCTTTAAAGCCGATTCGCTGACCCTGGACTCTATAGCCAAAGGCATGGAGGTGCACCGCGATACGATCCTGGTTTCCTCTGCTGATAATAAAGTCATTCAGCCCGGTACTAACCTCGTTGCCGACACGCTTGCCGCAGCCGCCCAGGCCGGTGCACCCGATACGGCTGCCGTAGCCGAAGCTGCGGAAACCACTGAAACTGCCGGGGCACCCAGGGAGGCTGCGCCAGCTGCAAAGAGTAACAATACACTGATGAAGGAATACGCAGACTCGGTGGCGAAGGCCCTGAGTACCGACGTGCTGCCGAACAAAAGGATTAAAAAGGGCACCTATTATGTGACGGTGACCTATGCTATTGAAACCGATGGGAAGGTGGACATTACCGATGTGTTCCTCTCTCCGGAGAACGCCTTCCTGCAAAGCCAGATCCGCAGCCAGCTGGAGCTGGAGCCCCCGCACCTGGAGCCGGTAGTGAATAGTTCCGGCACCGCCCGTAAGGTGACCCGCAAGCACAATTTCGTACTGACGAAAGAGTAGGGTCAGAAGGACATCATGAATTAGAATTAGGAGATCGCCCCGGCGGTCTCTTTCGTTTTCTAACAGACCACATGGGGAAACATCAAACTGATGAGTCTTGTCTACGGTCGGTGCCTGAAAGTCATCCCTGTACGAAGTGCTTTTTAAGCGTTAGTGTAAAGGGTGTGGTGCCCAGCAAAGCACAGCAACACATTCACTATCAATGGCGTAGAGGTTAATCGGAAGGAGGGGAAGCAACTTTGGCCTTATTTTGGCCTTACTTACGGCGGTGAACGCTCACCATAAACTACGTAATTATGAAAAAGCTATTATCAACAGGATTGGCGGGGCTTGCTGCCCTGGTGATGGTATCCTGCGAGAACAACCAGCAAAAGAGTGCTGCCGAAGCCGAACTGGAATTACAACGCTATAAAGATTCCATCCGTGCGGCTTCCGATACAGCCGGGCTGGCAGAGTTCCGCGCCTGGAAAGCCCAGAATGAGTTAGCGGAACAGGAGGCCCTGGAAGAGGAGCATGTGGCTGCTGCCGCGCCGGCAAGGAGTACCGCTTCGCGGACGTCATCTGTTGCCAGGAGAAGCACTTCCTCCTCGGGTAATGGTGGATCTTATAGCTCTACCTCCACCAATGCCGCCAAGGAAAAGGAAGGCTGGAGCAAGGCCGCTAAAGGTGCCGTTATTGGTGGTGCCGGCGGTGCGGTAACCGGTGCGGTGATCAATAAGAAAAACCGGGCAGCCGGTGCCGTGGTAGGTGGCGTTGTTGGCGGCGTGGTCGGCTATGGTATTGGCCGCAGCAAGGATAAAAAAGACGGCCGCTATTAAACAGTTTCCCGACAAGTGAAATGAATGAAGGTCTCCGGAAAGGAGGCCTTTTTATTTATCCCTGCCCTCTACTGGACAATCATCATGATACCGCTGATGGTCTGCCGGTAACTGTTCGACTTGAGGGCGCCGCGTCCCTGGTCATACTGCGAGTACCAGGCGTAGGGGATAGAGCCAATGCTTTTGAGCTTGCCGGCATTGAACTTATCATCAAAGGCGGTATAGTAGGTAACGGGCATGTTGCCGATGCTTTTCAGCTTACCGCGCACCGCTTCGTCTTCGTACGAGCGGTAGTAGTCCAGCGCCAGGTTGCCCACCCACCTGAGCTTGCCTTGCAGGGCCTTTTCGTCGAAGCGGGAATAATAGTCAAACTGCAGCATACCGATGGTTTTGAGCTTGCCGCGCTTTTGCTCTTCTTCATGGGAGCCGTAGTAGGTAAAATAGGCGGTGCCGATGCTCTTTACCTTTCCCTGGAAAATAGAGTCCACCGATTCCGCGCCGTAGTATTCCACCCTTCCCATAAAGGGTTGCAGGTTGGGTGCATAATAGTTGGCAAAGTCGGCCCTTACTTCGGTCCCCCATTCCAGTATCCCTCCTTCGGGCGAAATGCGGATAAGGATGTCCTGGTCGGTCAGGATGGAAAAGTGGCTTAGCTGCCTGCCCCCCTGGAAAGTCACCTGCCCCAGCTTCTGCGCAGCAGCGGGTAGGGTGAAGAGCAAAAGAAAAGCGATGATGGTGTATTTAGGCATAGTTAACGGGAAGGCAATGAAGATAATTCTTTTTCGGGGTTTCCGGTAGCCGGTTGCCAACCATAGTAGGGCGGTGTATTAGAAATCATTCACATAGCGACGGCACCACGGTTAGCTTCCCTCGCGGAACATAAAGCAAAGATCTTTGGTATTGTTTCTAACGCCTGCACCGGGAAAGGCGGCTTCTCCTGCCCGGATGCGGCGGGGATGAGCAGAAGTTGAGGCCAGGATAAAGCGAGGATATTGCGACTCTTTAAAGGGTCGCCATATGGTGGCAATATGGTGGCGATATGGTCGCCATATGGTCGCAATATCCTCCCCTGGGGTAGGTAGTTGAATGGAGGTGAAAGGAGCGGGTCATTTGCTAACGTCTTCTTAAAAAGACCCCTTCGTGGCCTGTATAATGCCTGCTTCGCGGAGGTTCGCCCGCATTTTAACGTTTGATGATATGGATATGGGGTAATATTTATATCTGGTATACAAGGATATTCTTTAATACAATAGACTATGGAACCAATGACCCGAAAACATAAAAGTGCTTCCGGGGGAAGCAGTGAACTTCAGCTGGATGTGTTAACTCTAAAGAAAGCTGCACTTATTTTAAGGGCGGTGAATCACCCTTTGCGCCAGCAGCTCTTAAAACTGTTGCACCAGCACAGGCGGATGACCGTAACGGAGATCTACAAAAAGCTGCGGCTGGAACAATCCGTGGCTTCCCAACACCTGGCCATTCTGCGCCGGGCGGGGTACGTCGTTAGCGAGCGGGAGGGAAAGTTTATCTTCTATTCGGTGAGCTACCAGCGCCTGAAGGGCGTGCACCAGTTTAGTAAGACGCTGATTGGCTAAGCGGTCTTCCCCGTATAATTCAATAATCGTTAGCTCCACCTCCGCGTGGAGCTTTTTATTGGACCCCAGCGAAGAGGGGAGGTTCCTGCTAAAAAGCACCGGGTTCAGGGCACTCTAAAATTATTTGGTAAAAGTTTTTTGTAGAAAGGCCTGGCTCCTTATCTTCGCGCCCCGACAAATTAGTTCTTTATCTGCGGAAGTAGCTCAGCTGGTAGAGCACAACCTTGCCAAGGTTGGGGTCGCGGGTTCGAATCTCGTCTTCCGCTCCAAAATAAAAGCCTCCTTTAGGAGGCTTTTATCATTTCTACGCAATACTATTCACTGTTCTTCTGGATCTTACCGGGACATCACTCACCACTCACCACTCACCACTCACCACTCACCACTCATCACTCATCTTCCTGCCTGTCCGTTTCTTCGCCTGTATTTTCTCCTTCCCTACGGTCGCCACTGCCACCGGACGAATCATCCCGGCCGTTGAGTAGGCCCGTATCGCGCTGGGAGGCTATTTTACCGGGCTTTTCGCCTATCTGCCTGGCTATGTCCTGCTTTTCACCCTGCGACAGGTCTTTCGCCCGGTTTTGTTGCTCGCTGTGCTCCCCTTCCCGGTTCTCTGCGCTGCCGGTACCGGGCTGTGACTTTGGCATTGAATCTTTATTTTCCATGATCATCCTGCTGGGCGTATCTGCACAACGTTAGTGCCATTTTGCCATCGCAGGTTACCTAAAGCGGTATACCTCTACAGTTTGTATTGTCCTTCCCAAACGGGAAACTGAGTGGTAAGACGATTCCCATAACTCAGGGCATCCCGGTAACTGATGACCGTCATTGAATAAAGAACAGTATGCTCCTAACTTGTGTGCCTCATATGGAATGCCCTCCCTTGAAAGCCAAACCTCACCCTTAAAACAAAAGGAGGAACTATGTTTGTCAGGCTATTGTACATTAATGCGGCCCCGGAACACGTAAACGAGTTAAAGCAACTGTATTACGAGGAAGTAATGCCGGCTGTAAAATACCTTAAAGGATACATCGATTGCCGGCTCCTGGAGCCCGTCAACAAAAGCGATGACTTTGTGGCCCTGTCGATCTGGAAAAGGCAGAGCGATGCGCTGGTGTATGAAAGCAGCCCGCTCTATGAAGAGCAGCGCAACCTCGTCGTCAGCTATGCCACCAGGATGCCCGTATTGAAAACCTACACCGCCGAGCCGGCCAGCCAGGAAAGCCTGGTTTATTAAACCGGCGCGGGGCATTTCTGCATAGGGCCTGCTACAGGGCGGGTAGGTGGCTTTAGGCAAGGGCTGTCTTTTGGCGGGCCTGCACTGCCAGCAGGATTACGGATAGTACGAAGAGGGTAGATTCGATGACCAGCCACTGGTTGCCAAAAGCGCCCAGGCTTCCTTCCATGGCTATGGTGAGCAGGCGGGAGAGCGCGTAAAAGCCCCAGAGCAGCGAAGTAAATACCAGTCCCTTGCGGTGATCAGTAAACGCCAGGTAGGCCAGCGTCACAAAGATCGTGAGCCCCACACCCCCATACACGCCACGGATGGAGCTGTAGGCATCGGTATTGGTCAGCTTTACCTGCACCAGGTCCATAACGGCCTGCGGGTCGGTGAAGGCCATGGCACTCACCAGTGCGATAGAGAGGGCGGAGAAAAGGATCAGTCCTTTGGAAGAGATCGTCGTAAGCTTTTGTTTCATGTTGGTAATTATTTGCCGCTAAGGTCCCCTGCCCGCTGTTGGAAAATCTTGGCCCCCGCCAAGATTTATATGGTGCACGGCCCCGGCCGCTGTTTCTTATACAGGAGATACCGGTCCTTTCTCAGTAACTTACAGTACAATACCCCTTAATCCCTTTGCTATGCTCGAAATGGTTATAGAAGCCCGTAAAGCTTCCCTGGGCCCGGGACTGGACGTCAAGCGTATTCTTCCCTTCCGGCTCCGCAGGATGGTAGGCCCCTTCATCTTTATGGATCATGCAGGCCCGGTGGACGTGGCGCCTGCCGAAGCCCAAAGCATGGATGTGCTGCCGCACCCGCATATAGGCCTCTCTACGGTCAGCTATCTTTTCGGTGGGCAGGTGACCCACCGCGACAGCCTGGGTGTAGAGCAGGTGATCCGCCCCGGTGAAGTGAACTGGATGACAGCGGGCAGGGGCATTGCCCACTCCGAGCGCTTCGAGGACCCGGCAGCCCTGGCCGGCGGCGCCCTGGAGATGATACAGACCTGGGTGGCCCTGCCCGAGCGCGATGAGGAGGCCGCCCCTGCTTTTGAGAACTATAAGCCCGAACAGTTGCCCGTGTTTACCGACACCGGCGTCTGGATGCGCCTCATTGCGGGCAATGCCTACGGGCTGCGCAACGACGTAAAGACCCATTCCCCGCTGTTCTACCTGCACGTGGTGCTGCAGGCCGGTGCCCGCTTCGGGCTCCCCAAAGAGCACCCCGAGCGGGGCATTTACATTGCCAAAGGGAGCGTGGAGGTGGGAGGTCACACCTACGGCGAAGGGCAGATGCTCGTCTTTACCCAAGGCGTAGACCCCGTGATCATGGCCCGGGAAGCCACTACGCTGATGCTGCTGGGTGGTGAGCCGCTGGGGCCGCGCTTCATCTGGTGGAACTTCGTCTCCTCGCGCAGGGAGCGCATCGACCAGGCCAAGGAAGACTGGAAGCAGGGGCGCATTATCCTGCCGCCCAACGATAACCAGGAGTTCATTCCCCTGCCCGAGGACCGGTCCAAGCCAGCTGGCACACCACCGCCGGAGCCGCTGTCATAAAAAGCCAGGTTTAAAACCTACTTTGCTTTATTGCTGCCCAGGTGCACCTGCAGGCCAAGAGCAGTCTGCACGCTGTAGTACTTGGTTCCAGGCTCAGTGGACAGCCTGCGACTATAGCCAATAGAGAACTCCAGGGCTACGGTCGGGTGAACAAAAAAGGCCGGACCTGCCGCTATGGTGTACCCGTTGTTGGAGTCTTCGCCTTGACCTCTATTATAGGTCTCGTATTCGAAATAATAACCCGCATCAGCAAAGAGGTTGATCTTCTCGTGGCGGGGTAAAAAATAGTACCGTGCAAAGGGCCCCCAGGTAACCTTTATATCCCCTTCCTTGCCTGGGTTCCAGTTGCTTTCAGATTTGCTTTGGTTCAGGCTGAGGCGCGCACCAGCAGCCAGCTTATTGAACAGGAAATAACCACCACTCAAGTTTGCTGCGAGGACAGTGTGCTTGCCCGCGAGGGCATTACCCGTACTGTCCCTGTACCCACTTTTCCAATTATTGTTCTTAAAGGATGTTTTGGCCCCTAGAAGGATATTGCCCCGGTCGATCTGGGCAGAAGTAGTAGATGTAACGGCAAAAGCAAAAAGGATGAGTAAAGCTCTTTTCATTAAAAAGATGTTGAGTAGTTAAATATGTCAAGGTTACGCGTGTCGCTTTGTGCCTATTTACCTTTTCCCAGGTGCACCTGCAGGCCCACCCCTGATAGAAAGGTGTTGTTCCCATTCTCCCTGTTCTTGTATTTGCTGTGGCTGTAGCCGAGGGTGAGTTCCAGGGCTACGGCGCGGTTCAGGAAAAAAGCAGGGCCAGCCACCAGGTTATAGCCTTTTAAGGGAGAAACATCCTTTTTGAAGATCCCATCGCGTTCAGAGAAATAACTGGCATCAGCAAAGAGGTTGACTGTTTTGCTCTTGTGTAAAAAATAATAGCGGACAAAAGGTCCCCACTGAGAGGTGGTATTTTCGTACGAATAGGAATTGATGCTGATATCTTCGGCTACCCGGTCTACACCGAGGCGCAAACCGACAGCCAGCTTATCCACCAGGAAATAACCTCCATTCAAGCTAACGGTAAGGGAGCTCTCTGTGGCTGTCACAGGAAGATTAGTGAGGGCATAGTTATCTATCTCGTGACGACTGGATGTAAACGTGGCGCCACCTCCGGCAAGAATATTGCCTTTGCTGATCTGGGCGAAGGCAGAGGTGGTGGCAAAAATCGAAAGCAGGAGTAAAGCTCTTTTCATAAGCGTCAGGTTTAGTCTGAGGCTAATGTAGTTCACATAAGAAAGTGGGGCTGGATGGAATAGCCTGTAATTCTGTTAAAGTTGCCACTCCCATTTATACCAATCCCTTACCCGGTCAATTCATCTTGATCTTCCACAGGAACTTTCCGTCCTGCTTATAGAATTTTACCATCCCGTTTAACTTGTTCAAATCGGTAAGGCCGCTCTCGCGGTAGGCGGCTTCATCGCGGATGTGCTGGTCAAAGTAAAAGAGCAGGTTGTCGTTGTCCACGATCTTAAACCGGGTATAGAGGTACTTAAAACCATTGAACGCTTCCTTATACCGGGGACCCTTAGCCATAAAGTATTCTTTCGACAGGGGCCACTCGCTGAAGGTCTCGCGGAATTCCACGATGCGGTCCAGCAGCAGCATCGATGGTTTGGCCAGTTGTTGCTGGGTACGGCTGCGCGGGGTATAGGTAACGTGGTTGCAGGAGGAAAGCAACAGTAGGCAGGCGAAGGCAACCAGGAAGTATAATGACTTTTTCATGTGTTGTTCTACCAGGGACAACCGGCAGGAGGATTCCGTTGCACGGCCATGCCATTCCTGCTCACACCCGGGACCTGCACTTAGTTCTGCGCACTTTTCTCCCACAGCAGGGCGGCATAGCGCCTGAAGGGTTCGGGTGCCTTTTGAAGGGCGGCATCCATATAATACTTCCCGCCATGTGCCCCAGCTTCTCCTCTTAGGATCCTGGTCCCGCTCATTGCGTAGCGCAGGTTGCCGGTGGTCATGATGATCTTCATTTCGGGCGGTGTTTCGTCATCCACGCAGTTGGCTTTGAGAATAAACCACAGCTCAGCGATCTTATCCCTGTTTACGTCGGTGACCACCATCGAGCTTTTCACCCGGTTGCCCCTGGCCTTGTTGTCACAGCCTACGCCGGTGCCTTCAATTCTACGCCATAAGAGCGCCGAGTCATTGCGGATCAGGTAGTGGTAGGCCACTGGAGGAGACGCCACCTTGATGTAGTCGCGGCGGGGCGGCTGGCTTTTCCGAAGGCCGGCTTCCCACCTTCCATCCCGCAGGCCGAGTTCCCTGCCCACCGTACCTCTTTCGTAATCCAGTGCCGGGTCATCGGAGGGGCCGAATGACACCTGGGTGGTCACCACTACGTTGATGCCCACGGTATCGGTCCAGCGAAGAGCAAGGTTGATGTCCTTCAACTCCCGTATGGTTTGGGGAAGGGAGGCGGTACTGACGCTCCGCACATCGCTTTGACTATAGGCCAGCAGAAGCGTTCCCTGAAGGAGGACGAACAGGATCGCTTTTAAAGCGACTGTCTTTATACGGTAAGCATGTTGCATTTTACGAACGAAGGGGCAGGCTGTAGTCTCCTGTTCTGCCAGTGGGGCGCCCAGGGGTGAGAAAGAGGTGAAGGTCTTTTTCATAAGTACGTTTGTTAGTTATTGGGAACAGCGCCGGGGCTGAAGGGCCACAAGATACTAGAACAATGCCAGCGGTGCAATAAGGCGAAGGTCCGGGTCTTCTGCGGTCCTTTCTATTTTGGTGGATAAACTTCCATGTCTATTCAGAGGTCTTCTTTGCGGCATCGTCAAGACACCGGGAGGGTCTTCAGGTGATGGGTGGCCAGGGCCGAGCGGTTATAGCTAAGCAGGGGCACGGTGGTATGCAGCACCTGGTGCTGCACCTTGTCGCGGTGGAAAAGGCCAAGGATGCCGGAGTGCTCCCGCTCATACATCACCAACAGGTCGGCGCTTTGCTCCTGTACATAGGCCGATATGGCCCCGTTAGCGTGTTTGGCTACCCGGGTGGCGAACTGCAGGTGAGGATAGGACACTTTGCGGCGTAGCTTGCCTTCGAAGGTGGTGCGCGCCGACTCGTTACCGGCCGGCTGCGAGAAGACGTGCAGCACGGTGATGCCGGCCTCGTAAGGAGCGGCAAAGCGGGCCAGTGCGTTGACCACGGCCCGGTCGTCGGGGTCGTAGCCCGAAGCATAGACGATACGGCGGAAAACTCCCGTGGGGGAGGCGTGTAGGGGCACGCTCAATACCGGGCAGGGCGCATGTTCGATCAGGTGGCAGGTGGTGGAGCCCAGCACCAGGTCGCGCAGCCAGCTTTGTCCCCGCGCACCCATTACCACCAGGCTGGGTTGCAGGTCCTTGAGGACGTCCAGCAAGCCCTGGTTAGTGGAGCGGTTCAGCCGCACTTCAAAGCTGATGCCTGCTGCCGGCGCTCCCATTATGTGTTCTTTGCAGTAGGCTTGCAGGCGTTCTTTCAGGGTAGCTTTCCGGGCTTCTTCCATTTCCCCGGTGGATCTTCGGCCGCCCCGGTTCAAAAGAGCAGGCACTTCGCCTATATGCACTACGATCAGTTCGGCCTCCAGTTTTTGGGCTAAGGCATGTGCCAGCTGGAAGGCACGGGAAGCATTGGGAGAAAAATCAGTGGGATGCAGTATCCGTTTCATGGCAAAGATCTTGACGGCCTAAAAGTAAGCACACCAAGAGGCGCGGACACTGATAGCCATCAGCCCGGGTCCTGACCATCTGTAAAAGGGATACTTAATTCGATTCAACGCTGCCTCTTCGTGGTGGCGGCGGAGGCACCTGGATCATTGGGAGTTCCACGAGCCCCGGTGTTGGAAAGCCGGGGTACGCCTCCCTGTCGACAACGGACGACAATTTCAAAATAAGAGGCAAAAGGGGCGGCTACCCCGGCAGAAGCACGTATCCTTGCGGATTGACTCCTCAAACTTATGCACAAGCCCTTACAAGTTCTGCACGTCGATGATGATATGGAAGACCGCTGGTTTTTCCGTGAAGGGATCCTGGAGGTGGACGCTACCATTTTACTGACCCAGTTTGAAGACGGTACCGATCTGCTCAACTATCTCCTGGGGGCAACTTCCGGTGCCCCGGAGGTACACCTGATCGTCTGCGACATGCAAATGAACCAAATGGGCGGTATCGGCCTGCTGGAGGCCATCAAACAACTGGATGCCTGGAAAGATATCCCGGTGGTCATCTTCAGCACTTCCTCTTTTGAGGGGGATATGAAGCAATGCCTTTCCAAAGGCGCTGCTGCCTTTTTCTCCAAGCCCGGTACCTATGGCGAGAATCTCCTCGTGATCCGGCAGATGCTTCGCCAATACAGCCTGCAGCCTGCAGCAACCCTTGCATAACAGGCGGTTCTTATGACCGCGATGCGGGCAGGACAACCCGCACCTGGCAGCCATCTCCCGGTGCAGAAGTAATGAGTACTCTACCGTCCATGATGGCGGCCCTGCTCTTCATGCTCCGAAAGCCCATACCCTTGCTGTGCTGACCCATATCAAAGCCCCGGCCATCATCACGGATGGTCAACTCCAGCTCTCTTTCCCGGAAGGAGAGCTCGATGAATAGGTTCTTGGCTTCGGAATGTTTTACCACGTTGGCTACCTGTTCCTGTACAATACGAAACAGGGCGGTTTTTACCTTGGATTCTATAAGGGCTTCATCCGGCAACTCTATTTGTTTCACCACGTTGATCTTCTTTACTTCCATCACTTGGTCCAGCAACACTTCCAGCGCGGCCTCGAGGTTTTGTTCTTCTTCCGAAGAGTGCACCAGGGCTTCGGATATTTTGCGCACTTCCTCAATGGCTTTCTGCACCAGGGCATGTCCCTCCTGGATATGCGGTTCAGCACCGGTGCCGGTACGCAGGCCCAGTTCCAGGTACAGGCGGGCCATGTTCAGCAACTGGTTCACATTGTCGTGCAACTCCTGGCTGATTTCCATGCGCTCCAGTTCCTGGGTGGTGCGCACCGCATCGGTGAGCTGCTGCTGGCTGATGCACTCTTTTTCATACAGGTCTCTACGCAGTAAGACGGCCTCGGTCACGTCCTCTACTGAATGAATAATGCACTGCAGGGTTCCATCGGCGCGCAACACCGGTATGTTCACCGGCTTCCAGTAACGGATATCATACACGTCGCTTCCCGGCTGCCGGGTATCGTAGCGCTGAATGGGCATGACGTGTTTTCTGCCCGTTTGCAACACCGTCATCAGCGAAGCGGTGAGGTTTTTTACACCGTCGGCAACAGGGTTGCCGGGATTGTCGGGAAACACGTCAAAAAGCGGGCGACCGATGATCTCCTCACCTGTACGCGTAACCGCAGCATAGGCTTTGTTGACGCCCAGGATCGTAAAGGCGGGCGCCTCCGGTGCCAGCACCAGGTAGCAGCCTGGCAGCGAATCAAAGATGTTTAGTAATTCGTTTGACATGACGGTTAAGGATGCATCGGCACCGGGTTGTACGAACGGGCCGAGGGCCCGTCGGTATACCTTGCCGATGGATCAACGCAAAACAATTATCACTTCTATTTAACAATATTTCGTGCCGAAAAATTAAGGGCACTTTCCGGTAACCTCACTTTAACAAAA